>JALOMC010000055.1 GCA_025455665.1 Chitinophagaceae bacterium
TCGGCTATCAGTTGGTTTTCGCCCATCAGGCTGTCCAGCCGTGCCAGCGAGCCGTTGTACAATTCACGTACCTGGTCGCGTTCGCTGGTTACCATCGTATTTTGGCTGGTCAGGTTCGTTACCTGTTCTGAGGTCTTGTTTTTGTCGTAAATGATGTAGCCCCAGGTAAGCAACAATGCAGCAGCCAGGCCTGTGTAAATGAGATTCCGGTTGTCTTTTTTGGGGGTCGGGTTTTGCGTGTAACCGCTTTGCATGTCTTCCATATCATTCATTTTTCAGCTTATATAAAGCTAACACCGTGCCAGAACATTTTGCGTTTCTTGTTAAAAACTTTCTAAAGGGGCATTTTCAAACTTTGCTTGCTTTGCGCAGTGGCTGCCGAAAAGATCATCCTCGACTGGAAAAAGGGCAATTTCAAGCCGGTGTACTGGCTGGAAGGGGATGAACCCTTTTTTATAGACCAGGTGGTGGAATATGCGGAAAAACGCATTTTGAGCGAATCGGAGTCGGGGTTCAACCTGCAGGTGTTTTACGGCCGCGACGCCGACTGGGCTACTGTGGTAAATGCCTGCCGTAGGTACCCCATGTTTGCCGAGCGGCAGGTGGTACTACTGAAAGAAGCGCAATACATGCGGGATATCGAAAAGCTGGAAGGCTATTTCGACAATCCCACGCCTACCACACTACTGGTAGTAGGCTACAAGCAGAAAAAGGTAGATGGCCGCAGCCGCCTGGCAAAGTTGCTGAAGCAAAAAGGGGAGTTGCTCACTACCAAAAAGATGTTCGACTCTGAACTGCCCAACTGGGTGAGCCAATATGCCAGGCAAGAAGGCTACCAGCTGTCGCAAAAGGCTGTTTATCTGCTGGTAGATCATATTGGCAACGACCTGAGCCGCCTGGCTAACGAGCTGGAGAAGGTGATGATCAACCTGGAAGGCCGAAAGGAGATCACCGAAGACGACATCGAGACATTCGTTGGCATTAGCAAGGAGTATAATGCTTTTGAGCTGCAGCATGCGCTTACCCAGCGCAACCTTACCAAATGCCTGCAAATCATTCAGTATTTCGAGGGCAACCCCAAAGCACTGCCCATTATGCAGTTGCTTCCCACCTTGTATTCCTTTTTCAGCAAAGCACACACCGTATTTGGCGCCGGTACCAACGATGAGTATCAACTTGCAAAGTATCTGGGCTATCAAAATCTGAATCCTTACGTAAAGGACGTTATTGGCTGCGCCAAAAACTATCGGCAGCAGGGGGTAGAGCAAGCGCTGCTGTTGCTACATGAGTACAATCTGAAAGCAATTGGCATCCACGTAAGTAACACGTCGGATGCTGCACTGCTGAAAGAAATGGTGGTAAAGCTGATTACGCCGATGCCCGCCTAGGACTGTGATGTCAGCGCTGCCAAAGCCGCTTCTTTATCCAGTGCCAGTTGAGCCTTTAGTGCATCCAATCCGCTAAACTTTTGTTCGGCCCGCAGCCGCTCATACAGCGTTACTTCCAGTCGGTCACCATAAATTTCCTCATCAAAGTCAAACAGATTGACCTCGATGGTTTGGCGGCTTCCGTCTACCGTGGGCCGAACGCCTATATTCATCATTCCATCCAGCCATTGGCCAGTGCTCATCAGGCGGCAGCGCACAGCATACACGCCATTGCCCGGTACCAGCTTTTCGGGTGTGGTCAGTTGCAGGTTGGCTGTGGGGTACCCAATGGTGCGGCCCAGCCGATTGCCTTCCACTACCGTTCCCTCAAAAAAGTAGCGATACCCCAGCAGTTTGTTAGCATCGGCCAGCTGGCCTCCACTCAGCGCTTCCCTTATTTTGGTGGAGCTGATGGTCACATCGTTCAGCAGCCGGGCTGGTATCTCTACCAGTTCAAAATGGTACTGGTTGCTCAAGTGTTCCAGCAGCGTAAAATTGCCCTCACGGCCGTGGCCAAACCGATGATCATAGCCAATGACAATGGCTGCTGGTGAAAAGCGCTGCACCAAAAAGTCGTGCACATACGCCTGCGCACTCAGCCGGGCAAATTCGGCCGTAAACGGAATCACCACCAAATGATTGACCCCCAGCGATTGTAACAGCTGAATACGTTCATCAATGCTGGTGAGCAGCGAAATGGGGCGGTCGGCTGCTACTATCTGCCTTGGGTGCGGATGAAATGTAATAATGACCGCTTCGCCATCCAACGCCCGGGCCCGGCTCACCAGCTGTTCTACTATTACCCGATGGCCCAGGTGCACACCATCGAAAGTACCGATGGTAAGCACCGCCCGGCGAAAAGCTGGCAGTTCTTGAAGTTGTGTATGCACCTGCATGGCGGCGCAAAAATCAATTACGGCTACCCAAATTCCAAATCTGCTGTGCCAGCGCCTATTTTTGCTGCATGTCGCTATATGCTCGCCGCGGGGTTTCGGCTCAAAAAGAAGAAGTGCATGCCGCCACGGCCCACCTCGATAAAGGCCTGTTTCCAAAGGCGTTTTGTAAAGTATACCCCGACTATTTAGGCCACGATGATGCCTGGGTAAATGTGATGCATGCCGATGGGGCCGGCACCAAAAGCATTCTGGCCTACTTGTATTGGAAAGAAACCGGCGACCTGAGTGTGTGGCGTGGCATTGCGCAAGATGCTATTGTCATGAACCTCGATGATCTGCTGTGCGCTGGTATTCACGATCACATCATCTTCAACTCTACCATTGACAGGAATAAGAAGCTGATTCCCGGCGAAGTGTTGGCTGAAATCATTCAAGGCTCGCAAGAACTGTTTGACACACTGCGCCAACTGGGGGTGCGGATAGAATATTTGGGCGGCGAAACGGCCGACGTGGGCGATGTGGTGCGTACAATAGCTGTAAACGGTACCATGGCAGCCCGCTGGCCCAAAGACAAAATTGTAAGCAACGACAGAATAGCAGCAGGCGACGTGATTATAGGCCTGGCTAGTTTTGGACAGGCGCAGTACGAAACGGCTTACAATAGTGGCATTGGTAGCAATGGCCTCACCAGTGCCCGGCACGATGTGCTGAGCAAGCACTATGCCCAAACATATCCCATGACCTTTGAACCCGGCCTGCCAGACGACGTAGTGTACATTGGCAAATACCGCCTGACCGATGTGGTGATTGATGAAGGCCATTCAATAGGGCAACTATTGCTGAGCCCTACCCGTACATATGCGCCCATTATGAAGGTGCTGCTGACCGAGCATTTTGAAAAAATACATGGCCTGGTACACAGTAGCGGTGGTGGCCAAACCAAGTGCATGAAGTTTGTGCCCGATGGGGTAAAAGTGATGAAGGATAACCTCTTCGAGACCCCTTACATTTTTGAAATTATCAAGCAGTGCAGCGGTGCCGATTGGCGGGAAATGATGCAGGTCTTCAACATGGGCTGCCGTTTAGAGATTTTTTGTGCCGAGGCCGATGCCCATCATTTTATTGATTGTGCCCGTTCATTTGGGGTAGATGCCCGGGTGATAGGCAGGGTAGAAGCCGATGTTAAAAAGAGCCTGCACATTACCCATGCCGGCGAAACGATTATTTTTGAATGATTCTCACAGGGGCAACCGGCTTTGAAAGCAAGGTGCCACACTCTTACGTCTTCCAAAATTCTTTATTACATGGCTGCTGAAACCGTTATACAACTCAAAAATGTAAATATTTACCAGGGCGGTGCAATGGTGCTGAAGGATGTGAACCTGTCGGTAAACAGAGGCGAGTTTGTGTACCTGGTAGGGAAAACCGGCACAGGTAAATCCAGCCTCCTAAAGACCTTGTACGGCGAGTTAGCGTTGAAAGAAGGCAGTGGTACGGTAGTAGGGCACCAGCTGGCCGACCTTACGTGGAAAACGATCCCTTTTTTGCGTCGCGACCTTGGTGTGGTCTTTCAGGACTTTCAGCTGCTGACCGATAGAAATGTAAAAGAGAACCTGAAGTTTGTACTGAAAGCCACCGGCTGGAAAGACGAAAACATGATCCAGGCCAAAATAGATGATGTACTGGAAAAGGTAGGGTTGAAAAGCAAAGGCTTCAAAATGCCGTTTGAAATGAGCGGCGGCGAGCAGCAGCGGGTCGATATTGCCAGAGCTTTGCTCAATTCGCCTCGCCTGTTGCTGGCGGATGAACCCACCGGTAATCTCGATCCGGAAACCAGCGATGAAATCATGGGTCTGCTCATGAATATCAGCAAAGACTATGGGATGGCGGTTATTATGGCCACGCATGACTACATGGTCATCAATAAGTTTCCGGCCCGTATTCTGCGTACCGAGGGTGGAAAAGTATACGATAGCGCAAAAAGCTACGCTGAAGAGTAAGGCATCGGCCACACTAGGCTCTGCGCTGCTGAAGCCTGCCGGCCACCACACCGGGTATGGTGGGCTCTCCTTCAAATATCCAGTTGATCATCTGCTGCGCATTGCGGGCATTGTCAAAATAGTTGCTCAACGTTTTGGCTCTTTCTTCAAACGCCAGAAAGTTATACGGCAGCTCGTACAGGCGGGTAATGGCCTGCTTCATATCGGCCAGCGTATTGGCTATTTCGCAAAGGCTGTCGAGGCCACTACCTTCTACACCGGCTGTATTTACCAGACAATGGCGGCCATGGTACAGCGCATTAATCAGTTTAAGCTTAATACCAGTGTTATTGAAAGAGGGTAAAATATTTACTTGTGCCTTTTTAATCAGCTCCTCCATTTCACGCTGGTCGGGGTTGGCTACTATGCAAGTGTAGTCGTGCTGGTGGGCCAGCCGTTCTAATTTGGCCGACGGGTTTTTTCCAGCTACTACAAAAGGTATTTCCAGATCTGCAAACACCTCCTCCAGCAGCCAGGTGGCTGCATGCTCGTTTTCCGGTACGCTGAGGTTGCCGTGGTACAGACAAAAATTGCCTGTTTCGCCGTGCCACTCTGCCTTGTAGGGCGGCAGGTACAGTGGCAAAAAGTCGACACTGTTGTAGCCCAGCTCTTCGTTGAATACCTGCAGGTCTTTTTCGGTCACGGTCCAAAAAGTGGCCTTGCCTGATAGCGAGGCCTCGTAGCGGCGCAGCAGTTTGCTTTCGTGGCGGTAGTACATCCGCTTAAACAGCGATGTACTCGTATCCGATAATTGCTGGTAGTATCGGTATTCTACATTGTGAAGGCGTACAAAGCAGCGTTCTTTCGGCAGTTGTCCGCTGGCCACATAATAGGTACAGTGTACACCTTCCATCAAAATAGGATAGGTATCGGCCTGTAGTCGGGCCAGCAGGTCAGGGTGCTGTCGGCTGGCTACGATGTATGGAAGTTGGGTAGAGAAGCCGCCAATGCCGGTGTTGCGGGCATAGTAATGCACTTCGTGGCAATATTGGTTGAGGGCGGCTTGCTGGCCTCTACCGTACTCAAAACAATGCAAATGGATCTTGATGCCAGCTTCGCTCAACGATTTGATTTTATAGAAAAGATCAAAAACGCCACCATAATCTACAGGATATGGTACATCAAGCGTGATAATATGTAGGTGTCGATCGGTCAAAGTGTAATGCGGATGAGAAAGTCAAATTGGTAACCAGTTTTGCCAGCAGTCCAACAGTTGCTTTTCTTCCTGCTTCCAATGCCATACCTGTGCGGCAGCGGTAGCTTCCTGTTGTAGTTGCCGGTAAAGAACATCGTCGAGGCAAAGTTTGTTCAGTGCGGCTGCAATGTGTTGTTGATCAAGCTGTTGGAGCAGCAATGCCACCTCAAATTGTTTGCAAAGCAGGCGATATTCGGGGTAATCATTACACAACTGCGGGATACCGGCTTGTACATAATCGAAAAAGCGATTGGCCAGCGAATAGTATTGGTTCAGTCCGCTATTGTCGAACAGGGTGATGCCGGCACGGGCCCGGCGGGTGATGTGGCGAAGCAAAGTTGGCGGCTGCATGCCCAGCATTATCACTTTATGCTGTAGTTGGTGGGCTTGTATCAGTTGGCGCAGTTGCTGCATATAGTTGCCATCACCGGCTATTACCAGCGGCAGGGCCACTTTCCGCATAGCGGGTATCAGTTTGTCAAAAGCACGGCCTTCATTTACAGCGCCCTGGTACAGCAAAAAGCGATCGGGCAAGGGTGGTAGTTCGGGCGGTTCTTCGTCGTCGGCAGCTGCGCCTGCGGCCGGCATTGGCATGTTGCGAACCACGGCGTATCGCACCCCATAGCGGCGTTGCAGTTCGCCGGCTATGAACGTATTGACGGTATAGCCACGTTCAAACCGGGGCACCATCAGCCGCTCCACCAGCCGCCAGGCCCGGTGTACCAAGGGTCTGCGCTTTACTTCTGTCAGTTCGGTAAATAATTCATGGGCATCGTACATACGCAGGGCGCCGGTACGGCGGCTAGCCATATACACGGGTACAATGGTGTCCAGATCGATGGCGCAAATGGCTGTTCGGCTGGCATCAGTGCCGGCTAATTGTTGCATCAGCCACTTGTACAGGGCCTTATTGTACTGCCAGTAAAACTGCTTGCCGCTGGTAGCTGCTACCGGCAGCCGTACTTGCTGCCAGGCTTCGGCCGCCAACTGCCGGGAGTGGGGCAGTAGCCTGCCCACCAGGGTCACATGGTAGCCAGCTGCTGCCAGGCTGCCACAAATTCGCTGCATCCGCTGATCAAAGCTCAAATCGTTCGTTACGGTAAAAATGAGTTGGGGCGGAAGCGGCATGCGGCAGTATTACGGGTTTGCAAACTAAAATCCTTTCGCCGATATTTTTATTCTAGCCTTTTTGCCCTACTTTTGCCGCCCAATAACCGGATGAAATAATAGGATCACAACAAAACGAACAATCGGATGCCTTATTTAACCGTTGAAAAGAAAGCCAAGATTTTCGAAACTTACGGCGGCAGCGCTAAGAACACAGGTTCTATTGAAGGTCAAATTGCCCTCTTGACTGAGCGTATCTCAGCTTTGTCGGCTCACCTTCAGCAAAACAAAAAAGATTTCGGCACTCACCGCGGTCTCATGAAGCTGGTAGGCCAGCGCAAGCGTTTGCTCACCTACCTCAGCCGTACCAACCTGCAGGGTTATCGCCAACTCATTGAGAAGCTGGGTATCCGCAAGTAAGATGAGGTTGCTGTAAAAGATATAGCTCCCCAATTGGCCAACAGCCGATTGGGGTTTTCATCTTTTATACCAGCCTTGTAGCACTTGCAAAACGCCCGTTTCTACCTGCCTGTTACGCCCAGGTATTGTTTCCAAATCATTGACTTTCAGACAAAAACAAGATTTATGTTGACACAACCACATTCAGTGGTGATCGATTTGGGCGATGGTCGCCCGGTCACCATTAGTACCGGCCGGCTGGCACGCCAGGCCGATGGCGCTGCCCTGGTGCAGTGCGGCAATGCTTACTTGCTGGCTACCGTTTGCGCCAGCAAAGAGCCTCGCCCCGGTCAGTCTTTCTTTCCCCTGACCGTAGATTATCAGGAAAAATTTGCCTCGGCTGGCCGTATTCCCGGCTCGTTTTTCAAGCGGGAGGGTCGCCTGAGCGATTATGAAGTACTCATCAGCCGCCTGATAGACCGGGCGCTGCGTCCGCTGTTTCCAGAAGATTATCTCTGCGATGTACAGGTACTGGTAACCCTTATTTCCAGCGACCCTGAAGTAATGCCCGATAGCCTGGCTTGTCTGGCTGCGTCGGCCGCACTGGCCGTGAGCGACGTGCCCATTCAGGAGATCATTTCTGAAGTACGCATCGGTCGGCACAACGGCAACTTTATCGTGAATCCTACCCGCAGCCAACTGAAAGAGTGCGACATGGATTTCATCATCGCCGCTACCGATAAGAACATTATGATGGTAGAAGGCGAGGCCAAGGAGTGCCAGGAAGAAGACCTGGTGAAGGCGTTGGAACTGGCACACAAAGCCGTACAAAGCCAAATAGCTGCGCAGGCCGAACTGCGTGACAAAGTAGGTATCACTGCCAAGCGTGACTTCACCAAGCCGTACCGGAATGAGGAGCTGGAAAAGCGGATCATCGAACTGGCAAAAGATAAAATGCACGCCATAGCTGCCAGCCGTTCGGCCAAGCATGAGCGGAGCGACGCTTTCTCGAAACTGTATGATGAGGTGAAAGAAGCCCTCGGCGAACTGAGCGACGAAGATGCTCCGCTGGTAGGCTTTTACTTTGGCGAGCTGCAGTACCACGTGGTACGCGACATGATACTGGACCAGCGGGTACGTCTCGATGGCCGCGATCTGGTGACCGTCCGTCCGCTGGATATGATGGTAGATGTACTGCCCTCACCGCATGGTTGCGCCTTGTTTACTCGTGGTGAAACTCAATCACTTACAACGGTTACTTTCGGTACTCCGCTCGATGAGTTGCTGATTGAAAGTGCTGCTACCAGCGACTATACCAAGTTTATCCTTCACTACAATTTTCCACCGTTCAGCACCGGCGAAACGAAGCCGATGCGGGGCCCCGGCCGCCGCGAAGTAGGCCACGGCAACCTGGCCATGCGCAGCCTGAAGCAAATGATGCCGGGCAATGAATACCCCTACACGGTGCGGGTGGTAAGCGATATCCTGGAGTCGAACGGTTCGAGCTCAATGGCGACTGTATGTGCTGGTTCGCTGGCGTTGATGGATGCAGGCGTTCCGCTGCCCAAGCACATCAGCGGTGTGGCCATGGGCCTCATTACCCGCAAAGCCGACGGCAAATACGCCATCCTGACCGATATATTGGGTGATGAAGACCACCTGGGCGACATGGACTTTAAGGTGACTGGTACCCGTGACGGCATTTGCGGTGTTCAAATGGACATCAAAGTAGATGGCCTGAGCATGGACGTGATGCGGGAAGCTCTGGAGCAAGCCCGCAAAGGTCGCCTGCACATTTTGGATGCTATGTACGAAGCCATGCCGGCCCACCGCGAAGAGGTGAAGCCGCATGCCCCCCGTATGGTGAAAATGTTTATCGAGAAGGAATTCATTGGCGCCGTGATCGGACCCCAGGGTAAAGTAGTACAGGAAATTCAGAAAGAGACCGGTACCACCATTACCATTGAGGAGAAGAACAACATGGGTGAGGTGAGCATTTTTGGCACTAATAAAGAAGGGGTGGAGCGTGCCGAACGCTGGGTAAAAGGCATTGTAGCCGTACCAACCGTGGGCGAGGTATACGAAGCCACTGTGAAAAGCATCATGCCTTACGGTGCCTTTGTAGAATTTTTGCCTGGCAAGCAGGGCCTGCTGCACATCAGCGAGGTGACCTGGAAGCGACTGGAAACACTGGAAGGCATTCTGAAAGAAGGCGACCAGGTAAAAGTGAAGCTGACCGGTACCGACCCGAAAACCGGCAAATTCAAACTGAGCCGCAAAGTGCTGCTGCCTAAGCCCGAGGGCCGGCCCGGCGGTGAAGGCGAATAATACCGCCTGTTTTTATAACAACTGTTTCGGGTGTGCTAATGGCCGCCCGAAGCAGTTTTTTTATGCCCCGTTTTAAAAAACTGAGGAATGGCCGAAAAGCAATTATACCTGCAGGCAACCGTGCAAGTAGATGGAACCGAAGCCGAAACGGAACAACTGATTGCCATGCTGGCTGCAGTTGGGTTCGATGCATTTGAAGAACAAGCTGAAGCTGTGGTAGCCAGTGCGCCGGTAGGGGCGGTAGATGCCGCTTTGGTAGCCGATTTATTGGAAACAGCCGGCTGGAAGTATGAGCTACAACAAATTGAAAATCAAAATTGGAATGCTGCATGGGAGTCATCTTTTGACCCCGTAATAATCGACGATTTTGTTGCGGTACGGGCTGCATTTCATACGCCGGTAGCTGGCGTACGGCACGAGCTGGTCATAACCCCCAAAATGAGTTTTGGTACCGGCCATCACGAAACCACCTGGCTGATGATAAAGGCCATGGAGCGGCTGGAACTGGCAGGTAAGCGGGTCATCGACTTTGGTGCCGGCACCGGCGTGCTGTCGGTACTGGCAGCTGGGAGCTACTGATGTACTGGCAGTAGAGTGCGATAGCTGGAGTGTAGAAAACGCTATTGAAAACATCGCAATAAATAATTGCCGTCGGGTAGAGGTGGTGGCGGCTGAACGGTTGCCGGAGGGCCGCACCTGCGAGGTGCTGCTGGCCAATATTAACAGGCATATTTTGCTGGAGCACCTGCCGGCTATGCTGGCCGCCACCCGGCCCGGTGGCAGCTGGCTACTAAGCGGCTTACTGGCTGAAAATGAGGACGAAATGCGCCAGCGATGTACCGGATTAGGCCTGCATTGGCGCCACACCCATCACCGAAATGGATGGATATCAATG
>JALOMC010000056.1 GCA_025455665.1 Chitinophagaceae bacterium
GCTTTATTGGCCCGGTTTACATTCAACAGCAATCCGGCGGCGCCGGCCTGCCGGGCCGTATCGGCGGCTACCTGCAGCAGCGCTTTGCCTACTCCTTTGGTTTGAATAAATGGTAGCACATAAAGTTTGTGCAGCTTCCAATCGGGCGGTGCCGCTGCACTGGCGCCGGCAAAGCCAATGGGTAATCCCTGTTCATCTTCGGCTAGCCAAAACCGATGGCCATTTTGCATTTGTTCCGTCAGCACATCGGCCGCATACATGCTGTTTAGCATATAGCCTACCTGGCGGGCACTCATGGGCCAGGTGCGGGCAGCCAGTAGCTGAATGGTGCCCACATCGTGCAGCGTGGCTGGCCTTATTTGCATATGCTTAGCGCAATTTGATGATCAATGCCGGAGCCATTTGAAGGCGCTTTGTGACTGGATGTATGACCAAAATCTGCTCAAACAAAACCTCTTCGGTGGCTTGCAGCGCATCGTTCATTTCTTTTTGCCAGGCCTCGGGCAATTTGGCCCCCTCCACCGGCACGGCATTAAACGTGGAAATCACTTTGCGGCGCCCGGTTTTGTAATCGTCTGACGCCTCTTTTTTGCGCCAGCCCAGCCGAAAGCTTTGCACGGTAAAAAACACACCGCTGGCACTGTCTTTCACCTTCAGCTCCAACGCCAGCGCTTTTTTGAAGTCGGCCACAAAGGCGGTGTTGTTGGTAGCTTTCCAGATGCCAAACTGCGCCTGCAGGCGCAGCGGCTTCAGTGTATCAATCAGCGGAATGGCTGGCTTGGGCTTGGCAACCGGTGGTTTGGTTTGTGCCAGTGCACTGCCCGCCGGCATCAGCAAGGCAGCCAGCAGGGCCATGGGCAACATTGAAAGGAGGCGGTGCTTCATGATCATCAGGCGCCTAACGCTGCCAGGCTTTCTTGTATTGTTTGAATACGGGCTTCGGCGTCGGCTTTCTTTTTTCGCTCTATTTCTACCACTTCAGGCTTGGCATTTTGCACAAAGCGTTCGTTGGCCAGCTTCTTATCTACGCTAGTCAAAAATTGCTGCTGGTATTCCAGGTCTTTTAGCAGCTCGGCTTTCAGCTGGTCGGTATCAATTGCCTTTTCCGATTCTATGAAAAACTTCTCGCTTTCAATGGCTACCACAATGCTATTGGCCACTGGCTTTGTGGTATATAGCAGCTCGCTGGCATTTACCTGCTTTTTCAGCACGGCGGCGATGCTATCGTAGTTAGCGGGGTGGCTGGTTTGCAGGTGCAGTCGGATGCTTTCCTTGGGCTTCAGCTGGTTTTTGGCACGGGCTTCCCGCAGTGTAGAAATCACTTGCTTCAACAGTTCGCCCTGCTGCAACAAGGCTGCTGGCGGCGGTGTGGCAGCGCTGTACTGGTGGGTGCACAGGTCGGTACTGCGGCTAGCCAACTGGTGGTACAATTCCTCGGTAATGAACGGCATGAACGGATGCAACAGGGCCAGCAATTCATCGAAATACCGAACGGTGTTGGCGTATACCTCGGGGCTGATAGGTTGCTCAAAGCCGGGCTTCACCCACTCGAGGTACCAGCTGCAGAAATCGTCCCAAATCAGCGAATACACGGTTTTCAAAGCTTCGCTCAGTCTGAACTGGCTCATCAGGCTATCGAGTTCCTGCTTTACCTGCTGCAGGCGGGCACCAAACCAATCCATCGCAAACTGGCTATCGGCCAGTTGCCCGGGACTGTCGGCCTGCCGTCCTTCCCACATCTTCACCAGCTTCATGGCATTCCACAGCTTGTTATTAAAGTTGCGGCCTTGCTCCAACGAGCTTTCATCGAACAGCAGGTCGTTGCCGGCAGGCGATGCAATGAGAATACCAAACCGCACGGCATCGGCACCATAGCGATCTATCAGCTCCAGCAGGTCGGGGCTATTGCCCAGCTGCTTGCTCATTTTGCGGCCCTGCTTATCCCGCACCATGCCGGTAAAGTATACGTCTTTGAAAGGACGCTTTCCTTCGTATTCGTAGCCGGCCATGATCATGCGGGCTACCCAAAAGAAAATGATATCCTGACCGGTGACCAGCGTGGTAGAAGGGTAATAGTAGCGAGCATCGGCATTGCCAGGATGGCTGATGCCTTTGAATACCTCCATGGGCCATAGCCAGCTGCTGAACCAGGTGTCCAGTACATCCTCATCTTGCGAAAGACCACCGACCACCGACGACGGACGCCCGAATTGTTGCTGATAAGCAGCTTCTGCCTCTTTTTCGGTGGCAGCTACCACAAAATTGCCTTCGCTATCATACCAGGCAGGGATGCGCTGCCCCCACCACAGTTGGCGGCTGATGCACCAGTCTTTGATGTTGCTGAGCCAGTGGCGGTAGGTGTTTTTCAGCTTTTCAGGATGGAACTGAATGGTATCATTCATCACATCTTCCAGCACCTGCGGATTCTTGTCCATGAATGCTGTCATATTGATGAACCATTGCAGGCTCAGCTTGCTTTCGATAATGGCGCCAGTGCGTTCGCTGGTGCCTACCTGTCCGCGGTAGTCTTCTTCTTTCACCAGCTGGCCCAGTGCCGCAATATCTTGTGCTATTTTTTTGCGCAGCTCAAAGCGGTCCATGCCTTGGTAAGCCAGCACCTGCTCCGATGGGTTTTCATCCAGCAACTCGGCCGTAGTAAACTTGCCGGTAGCATCGAGGGTGTCAATGGCTTTCAGCTGGTGCTTCAGGCCCAGCATGTTGTCGTTTTTATCGTGGGCGGGTGTTATTTTCAGCGCACCGGTACCAAAGGCGGCATCCACATATTCATCGGCAATAATGGGTATCCGGCGGTTGATGATGGGAACAATGACTTCCTTGCCGACCAAAGCTGCATAGCGTTCATCAGCAGGATTTACGCAAATGGCTACATCGCCCAAAATGGTTTCGGGGCGGGTAGTTGCTACCGTTATGCCACCCTCGCTGCCATCGGCCAGCTGGTAGTGCACGTAGTACAGCTTGCTGTCTATTTCTTTAAAAATGACTTCTTCGTCGCTGAGGGCGGTCTGGCCCACCGGATCCCAGTTTACCATGCGCTTACCGCGGTAAATGAGGCCTTTGTTGTACAGGTCTACAAATACCTTGATGACAGATTGATAATAATCCGGATCCATGGTAAAACTGGTGCGGTCCCAATCGAGGCTGCAGCCCAGTTTCTTCAATTGCTGCAAAATGATGCCGCCGTATTTCTCCTTCCACTCCCAGGCGTATTTCAAAAACTCATCGCGGCTGAGGCTGCTTTTGGCAATGCCTTTTTCGCGAAGCATGGCCACCACCTTGGCTTCGGTAGCAATGCTGGCATGGTCGGTACCGGGTACCCAGCAGGCATTTTTGCCCTGCATGCGGGCACGCCGAATAAGAATATCCTGGATCGTATTGTTAAGGCAATGGCCCATGTGCAGCACGCCAGTCACATTGGGCGGCGGAATGACGATGGTGTAGGGCTCCCGCTCGTCGGGGGTGCTTTTAAAGTATTGCTGATCCAGCCAATGTTGGTACCACTTGGTTTCGGCCTGCTGGTGCTCAAAGTTTTTACTGATGTCCATAAATGCTTACAAAATGCTTCGCGTACAAATAAAAAGCCAGCTTGCTGGCGGGCCGCAAAAATAGCGAACCGGCGAGGCATTTCCTGCCATGGGTTTTGCTGGTTATATTTACTGATAATCAAGGTGTTTTTATGGCGTTGCGATTTTGCTTGGTACTACTGTTTCTGGGGTGTGCTGCCAGTGGTTTGATGGCGCAGGAGGCTTCCGGACTGCCATCCGATAGTATAGCTGCCTCCGATAGCACCGTACAGATGCGCCGGGCTGCTTTCGATTCGGCCAGCGTGGGCAAGGCTATAGATGAGGTACGCCGCAAGCGAAAAGGCACGGATACCAGCCTGGTAAGCCAGCTGAACCGCATGGAACAGTATGCCGAACGGATTGCAAAAATGAGCGGCTTTTTTCAGCGGGGGGTGGATACGGCTAATCTGAGCGACGAACTGGACGACATGGAGGAGCAAATGCGCCTGACCAAGGATGGGGTGGTCAACCACTACAAGCATCCGAACCTGCGCAACCTGGTAGCCAGTAATGTGCTGCTGAATGAAATGGAAAAGCAGCTGGACCAATGGCAGGATCAGGTCATGAACTACAATAAGCAACTGATAAGCATACGCAGCTTGCTGGATTCTATGAGCCGCGATAGTCTGATGAGAGTCATTCCGGCCGACTCTGTACTGGCACAGCAGTATGCGCAGCGTTTGTACGATCTCATTGTTCGTTTTCGGCCTATCGATAGTATTACCAAAGCGGCCACCGTAGAAGTGGGTGTACTGCAGGGGCGTATTGTTCGTTTGCTGTTGGATGTGAAGGATCAGCAATCCATCATCAGTCAGGCGATCAAGCTTCAAAGACGAAATTATTTTCAGCGGGAAGAGCCCCCGATTTGGCGGGCCAGGGAGCATCAATCTACGCTGGGGGCTATTTTTAGCACCAGCGCCGGCAAGGCAAAACTGGCGCTGAAGTACTACTTGCGCAGCACGCTGAATGTGTCTGTGCTGGTGTTGCTCACATTTTTACTGCTATGGTTTACCGTCCGCATGATGATCAGGCGGCTACTGGCGTTGCAAAAAGACTTTCTGCTCGACCAGTTTGTGCCGCATGTACGGCGTTCGGTACCACTGTCGGCGTTGTTTATTGCCCTTAGCCTCAGCCAGCTGCTGTATAGCAATATTCCAATGGTGTTTTTACAAATGGCATGGCTGCTGATGTGGCTGGCCAGCACTTACTTGTTTTGGAAGGACCTGAATTCGGTTTGGCATCGCATCTGGTTGGGTTTCGGCGTGTTGTTTTTGTGGGCTTGTCTGGAAAATCTGGTATTGGAAAGCACGGTACTGGAGCGGTGGCTCATGCTGCTTGCTTCATTGGGCGGTATTTTGCTGGCCTGGTATGCCTTGTGGCAGTACCGCCGCTCGGCTTCCAAAAGCCCCTACTTCCGCTTTTTTGCATGGCTGCTGGTAGTGCAAGAACTGATTGGAGTCATCGGTAATGTGTCGGGCATGTACAGCTTTGGTCGGGCCATGGCAGTGGGGGGGTACTTCAATTTTGTACTCGGCATCATGTTTTTTCATGGTATCAATCTGGTGAAGGAAATGATTGTGCTTTCATACGAGTACTACCGCCGGAATGATAGGTTGACTTCGGTGGTGAATCTGTACGAGCTGAAGCAAAATGCCGAACGGTTTTTGCCATGGCTGGCCTGGGTGGGCTGGTTCATTGTTTTTGCCAAAAACCTTAATTTTTATGAGCCACTGGTCGATGCTATTTCCACTTTTTTATCTACCGAACGCAAGCTGGGCAATATTGATTTCAGCTTTGGCAGCGTAGCTATTTTCTTCATTACCATTTGGGTGAGTACGTTATTGGCGCAGTTTGTTTCCTTTTTGCTCGGGGGCAATAAGTCGCAGGTATCTACCATTCAAAAAACACGTTTTGGCAGCTCCATCCTGGTGCTAAAGCTCGGTATCATTTCACTCGGTATTCTGGTGGCATTTGCTGCATCGGGTATCCCCATGGACAAAATCACCATCATCATTGGGGCCCTGGGTGTAGGTATTGGGTTTGGCCTTCAAAACATCGTGAACAACCTGGTGAGCGGTGTCATTCTGGCGTTTGAAAAGCCCATTGAAATAGGCGACCAGATTGAAGTGGGAGGGCGGCTGGGCAAAGTGAAAGAGATAGGTATCCGCAGTTCGAAACTGGCCACGTTTGAAGGGGCCGAAGTAATTATACCCAATGGCGATCTGCTGAGCCAGCATGTGGTGAACTGGACGCTGAGCAATAACCACCGCCGGGTAGAAATCATTGTGGGGGTGCGCTATGGCAGCCAGCTCAATACTGCCAAGCAATTGCTGGAAGAATTGCTGGTAGCCAATAACAAGGTTGACCGCAATCCGGCTCCATTAGTGCTGGTGCATCAGTTCAATCAGAGTTCTATCGATTTTCGCTTGCTGTTCTGGACCGATATTTCGCAGTGGGTAGAGCTCAAGAGTGAAATACACCTGGCGGTAGATGAGGCGTTCAAGAAAGCGGGTATCGAGATTCCTTTCCCCCAGCAAGATGTGTACATCAAACAAATGCCAGACAAGCCGGCGCCAGCAAAGGATACTGAGAACTAATTGGCTTTTTTCGGCGCAGGTGCATCCAGCTCGGTGGGGCCCGCACTGCCAAACAACCGAAATACAATCTGGCTGCTCACGCCATCCAGCGTGGTAAACAGGAAACGACTGCTGTAACGCATGACGGCTCCATTGTACACGCTTACTTCTACCTGGTATTTAATGCCCTTGCGGGAAAAACGCAGCTGTGCACGGGGCGCTGCCGGATCATCGGTCCAGCGGATATTGGTCTGACGCAGTTCATCCAGCAGCTTGTCAGTATTAGCATCGGTATCGCCGCTGGTCTCCAACTGCATATCAAACGGCAGGCCGGCAAAGGGCACCAGCTGCGGATATTCGTCAAACAACAGTTTGCCAAAACGAGCTGCTTCCGGCGTCATATCGGCGGCATGCGCTACTCGCCAGCGGGCTTCCAGCAGGCGGGCTATCAACAGCTTTTCGTGGGTGGTATCCAGTCGCAGGTTGTTGTTCAGGTCGGCCAGTTGGTCGGCAGCTGCTTTTTCTTCACCGTTGTGCCACATCAGTTTGGCCCTATACAGTTGGAAATAGGGTTTGATTTTGGGGCGGGGATCGGTGAGAAGATATTTTTCCATCAGTTCCTGAAAGTAGCGGGGGCTAAACCGCTCCATCAGGCTGTATATCTCATCAAAGCCAACGGTACTCTCGCCGCAAAAAAGGTCGTAGATGATGCGGACCCGCTCAGGGTTGAGCACCAGTTGGTTGGCCAGTATGTACTCGTGCAGGTATTGCTGCGCCTGCAGGGCCGTTACTTCGTACAGCCAGCGGGGGTGGTACCACCAGTTGCGATGCAAAAACTTGAGGGCTGCTATTTTGCGTTGGTACCAGGCCAGTTTCAATACGCCGATGGTAAAATCATATTGTGGCTGTGTAAGTGTAGTACCAATATGAATTTCTTTGAAATGAGCGGCCTTTTCCAGCGTGTGCCAGGCGCTGTCCAGCTGCCCATTGTACAGGTAGCCGCGGGCCAGCGCAATATTGTACCAGCCAAAGCCGGGTGAGGAATTAGAGGCAGCAATGGCTTCTTTGGCAATGTCCATGGCGGCATCGGTTCGGCCGGCATATACATTCAGCAGGGGCAAAAAGTAAAATGGCTCCATCAGCTGCTTTACATCGCCGTACTTGTATTTGTCGCGGCTGAACATGTCCATCGCTTCGCCAAATTCACCCATTTCGGCCTTGGTGCTGCCGTAGTTGTTCCAGCTTACGGTGCCTGCATTGGCCATTTGCTCATAGTAGTACACGCTGCTATCATAGTTTTTCAAATAGCCGTGTATCAGGGCCAGGTAGTGGTATATAAATTGGCGATCGAAGTAAGACTGGCCTTCACCAAACCACAGATCGTTGGCCGATTGGTTGCGACGTATAAACGCAAATCCATCGTAGCATGATTGGAGGGCACGTTGTTCGTTTTCGGCTACACTATTGCCTAAAAATGCGAAGTCATTGCTGGTATAAAATCGGTTGCGGTGAATGATCCACGCTCTTTGCCCGTAGATGCCGATAAAGTCGCGGCGGAACTTTTTTTGCTCTGCTTTTTTCAGCACCCACATGGCACTATCCGGCATATCCATTATTTCGTATGCCTCCCGCAGGGCCCGGGTCAGCGTCAGGTAGTCGCTGTAGCGGGTGGTGTTTTGCATGTATTGCAGCGGATCGTTGTACAAGGTTTGCAGCAGGCCGCTGTAATCTTTTTCCAGTAGCAAAAAGGCTTTGCGTAGCAAAGGCAGGGCTCGCTGGTAGCCCGGCACATCTGCCGACCGATCGTACAGGTACATACCCTGGTACAGCCAGCCCACGTAGTAAGTGCTGTCCAGCCGTACAAACTCACGGCCGCGGGGCAGGGCATCCTTGTCGGTCAGGTTTACGCCCATCCTTTTTGCATCTATCTCGTAGCGGGCAGCCGCCTTTTGCGCCAGCGCCGGCCTGGCGGCAGCTATCAGCAGCACCACTACAATTCCATATCTCCACAGCCTGTTCCGCATTTGTTTAGTGGGCTATTTTTAGTTTGTGCAGGCGGTCCATTTCCGTTTTCAAAATGCCGGGCAGGGCCTGCTGTCGTGCTTCTTTGTTTTTGTAAATCAAACGATGGTCCAGTACCGGTAGGGTCAGGTCCTGGATATCATCTTCTATCACGTAGGTGCGGCCATTCACCAGGGCATATGCTTTCAGGCATTTCAAAAATGTAATGCCGCTGCGGGTAGAGGCGCCCAGCACAATATCGGGGTGCTTGCGGGTGGCCCACACCAGGTTGCGCACTGCTTTCACCAGTTCATCGTGCATGTACACTTTCTCTGCTTCTTCCTGCAGCACCAGTATTTCCTGCATGCTCAGTACCTGCTGTATGTGCTGCAGGTTGTTGGCTATGCCCAGGTAGTTTTGGTATATCTCCAGCTCGGTGTCTTCATCCACGTACCCAAAAATGATTTTGATACTGAAGCGATCGAGCTGCGCGGCCGGTAGTGGATAGGTGCCTTCCATTTCTACCGGGTTTTGCGTAGCAATGGTGAAAAACAGCTTGTTCAGGCGATAGGTGGTATCGCCCATCGTGATCTGGTTTTCGGCCATGCATTCCAGCAGGGCACTTTGTACTTTGGGCGATGCCCGGTTGATTTCGTCGGCCAGCAGCACATTGGTAAACAGGGGACCTTTTTTAAAAATGAATTCCTTTTTCTCGTCATCAAAAATGTGCGAGCCAATCAGATCCATGGGCAGCAAATCGGGCGTAAACTGTATCCGCTTGAAAGCCACGCCCTGGTGAGCGGCATCGCTGCTGATGCTTTGCGCCAGCGTTTTGGCCATCACGGTTTTGCCGGTGCCGGGGTTGTCTTCCAGCAGTATATGGCCGCGGCTGAGCAGCGCAGTCAGGATGTATTTGATCTGGTGGCGCTTGCCCCGTATCACGGTTTCAATATTGTCTACTAAGTGCTGCAGGTGCTGCAGGGCTTGTTCGGTTTGTTGCTGTTCCATAGGTAATGATTGGTCGGTAAAGTTTGTCAGGCGTACATCGATGGTTTGGCCACGTATTGCAGGCTGCGCCGCAGGTTGATAAAATGGCTGAAGCGGTAGCCCGGCTTCAGCTTGGTACTTACCTGCTGCAGCACTTCGGCGTACACGGTATTGGCCAGTACCGCTTCGCGGTCGGTCAGGGGCTGCCTGGCATACTTCAGTTTCAGGTACACATTCACATACTCGGCCAGGCGGGTGCCAAAGCGGGCATCTACCTGCTGCCGGGCGAACTGCAGCGGCGATTGTTGCTGCCGCTCAATGCCCATTTGGTGCAGGTAAAACATCATGGCATGGTACTGCCAGTAGTAGCGGCGGGCATCTTTAGCGTTGGCCGCTTTCAGCCGCAGCCAGCGGTAGGCCAGCCACGGCAGGCACAGCGCCAGCAGCAGCAGTATGCCCAACAGTGCCAGGCTGGTCCATAGCACCCTGGGCCAGTTGGTGGGGCTAGCGTCGGTCTTTTTCTTCCGCAGGGCCACTTTCTCCTCCTCACTCAGCATGATCTTGATTTCATCAATGGGGGCGGGCTTTGGAAAGCGCTGCATCAGCGAGGCGGCCGAATCGGTTTCCTGCGGCGGCAGTTCTTTAAACTGAAGTGAGTACGATACAGCTACAATGTTGTCGCCCGGCTGCAGTTGTGCTAGCTGCACAGTGCCAGTATCGTGCAGTACTTTGGCCAGGCTCACGTCCATTTCCATCGGGGCAGTGGGCTGCACTTCGTAGGGCTGGTCCCAGTACAGCAGTTTTTCCACCTGCATGGTGGCCCGCTTAGCGGCTGTGTCTATGCGAGTGGCCTTGCCGTTGGCCACCAGCCAGGCTGTTTGGCTGGCCAATGGTGGTGTTTGGTCGGGCTGCGGGGCTTGCTGCTGGTCGGCATCGGGTACGGTGGTATCAAAATCCAGCCAGCCGTACTCAGGAAAATAAACCTGCACCCATGCGTGGGCCTGGTCTTCGTAAAACCAATACCAACCGGGGTTTTTGTTGCTGCGGTCAACCGTTAAAAAACCCGTGGCCACCCGGCTGGGGATGCCCAGCGAAGGCACTGGGCATGCCTGGTATGCCGGGGTTGTCGCTGTACTTAAAGGTGGGCTCACCATTCTCATCTTTCTTCAAAAAGTAGTCGCGTACGGCCAGTACTTTGTCAATATTGGTTTTGGCACCGGCGGCGGCTACCAGGCTGGCAGTAAGGGCCCGGATGCTATCGTAGTCGGCACCGGTAGGCATGTACGTGTAGTACTGCATAAAGCCAGCGGGCAAACCCGCATAGCTGTTGGTGCTGCGCAGGGCCTCAAAGCGCTGTTGCTGAAATGCCTCGAGGTTGGCATCGCCGGCGGGGTTGTATACAAAGTAGGCGCTGTTCAAATCGCTGACCAGCATTTTGGCCCGGTAAGCGCTGCGGTAGATGTCCTTGTTTTCGTCGGGTACCGAAATGGGCTGCACAAAAAATGCAGTGCTGGGGGCTGTAAAAAGCCGTGCACTCAGGCGGTGTTTGTACACTTCTACGGTGGCTATGCGGCGGTTGCGCCTGCTCATCGCACGGGTCAGCACACTGGTGTCCTGCTTGGTAAAAAACAGCGGTATCTGCGATACATCGGGGCTGAACAGATCGTTGTACGGACGCAGACTGTCTATTTCAAACGTCTGCGTTTCTGTATCAAACTTGCTGTAGTAGTTGCTGACGAAATACAGCGGGTTGGGTGTTTTGCCGTCGGGGAAATAGTTGTCGAGCTTGGCTACAAAAATGATCGAGTCTTTATTCGGCTTGTTGTTATTGGCACCCAGGCCCATGCTGTTATTGCTGGTGGTGCCGGTACCATCGTTGCGGGTCAGGCTGTTGCCGGGGCTATTGTCTTCTTTTTTTTGCGCAGCACCCCATTCTTTTTCTACCGCCTCCAGTTGTGGTTTATAGTATTGCATCAGCCCGGCTATCAGCAGCAGTAGTAGCAGTCCAAAGCCGGCCAGGCGTTTGGTCAGCATCCATAGCAGGTGCGGGTCGTCCTCATTCAGGTTGCGCAGTAGCTCGCTGGTGTAAATGATGTAAAAGCAATACAGCAGCGTGGGGGCAAACACCACTACCAACTCATCGCTTTTCAGTACCGATACAGTGGCCACCACCACCGCCATAGCGGCCAGCAGCAGCAGGCTCCAGGCCACACTAAAAAAGCGGGCCCGTGCAAAGCCATAGCCCGTGCACCAGCCAATGAAAAAAAGCAGCGCCGTGGTGCCATACTTTACCGTCCAGAAGTAGGCATCAAACTCGCCGGT
>JALOMC010000397.1 GCA_025455665.1 Chitinophagaceae bacterium
CTGTGCCACACCGACCTGGTGGTGGATTACAGCAAGAACATAGTGACTGCTGATACTTTGGCACTGCTACAGCAGCTGGCCACCGAATGCCAGCTACCGGCAGCCATTGAAGCCATGTTTGGTGGCGAAAAAATAAACGCCACCGAAAACAGAAGTGTACTGCACGTAGCACTACGAGCTGCCCAGCAGGACCAATTTTTTGTAGATGGCACCAACGTGGTGCCCGAGGTACATGCCGTGCTGCAACAAATGAAAAACTTCTGCGCACAGGTGCACAGTGGTGCGTGGAAAGGCTACACCGGCAAGCCTATCAAATACATCGTCAATATTGGCATTGGCGGCAGCGATCTGGGGCCCGTGATGGTAACGGAAGCGCTGAAGCCTTACTGGAAGCCCGGCATCCAGCCATTCTTCGTAAGCAATATTGATGGCACCCACCTGGCCGAAACCCTCAAAAAGATCACGCCCGACGAGACGCTGTTCCTGATTGCCAGCAAAACATTCACCACACAAGAAACCATGACCAATGCCCTGTCGGCACGCCAATGGTTTTTGGCGCATGCCGGCGACGAGGCACACGTGGCGTTGCACTTTGCCGCTCTCAGCACCAATGAAAAAGAAGTCGTTCGCTTTGGCATCAATCCGGCCAACATGTTTGCCTTTTGGGATTGGGTAGGCGGCCGCTACAGCCTGTGGAGTGCCATTGGCCTCAGTATTGCCCTCACGGTTGGGTTTGATGTGTTTGAAGAATTGCTGGCCGGGGCCCGCGACATGGACCAGCATTTCAGAACAGCGCCACTGGCCACCAACATCCCGGTTACGCTGGCCCTGCTAGGTATCTGGTATGTCAACTTTATGGGGGCAGCCAGCGAAGTGATTTTGCCGTACGACCAATACCTGCACCGCTTTGCGGCCTATTTTCAGCAGGGCAATATGGAAAGCAATGGCAAAACCGTAGACCGCAATGGCCAGCGGGTGAGCTATAGCACCGGGCCCATTATTTGGGGCGAGCCGGGCACCAACGGGCAGCATGCTTTTTACCAACTCATTCACCAGGGCACGCAACTGATACCGGCCGATTTTATTGCGCCAGCCATCAGTCATAATCCGCTGGGCGATCATCATGCCAAATTGCTGAGCAACTTTTTTGCCCAAACCGAAGCACTGATGAATGGAAAAACAGCCGAAGAATGCGCTGTAGAAGGCGTGCCGGATAACCTGATCCCGTTTAAGGTATTTGAAGGCAACAAGCCCACCAATAGCATACTGGTAAAAAAACTAACGCCCCATGTGCTGGGCGAACTGATAGCCATGTACGAGCACAAAATATTTGTGCAGGGCGTGGTCTGGAACATTTACAGCTTTGACCAGTGGGGCGTAGAGCTAGGCAAGCAGCTGGCCAATAAGATACTGCCAGAACTTAGAACAGATGCAATGGTAAGCAGCCACGACAGTAGTACCAATGCACTCATCAACCTCTATAAACAATGGAGTGCTTGAGGTAATAAGACAGTTTGCAACTGAAAAAAGCACGTACTAAAAAGCCGGAGTAAATACAGTCATCATTTGATAGCTGTTTTGCTCCGGCTTCGCTTTTAAGGCCTCCAGTTAGTTCAAACTTCGAAAGTCTACCGGCACCAGCTTGCTCACGCCAGCCTCCTGCATGGTTACACCGTAAATAACATCTACAGCGCCCATGGTCTGCTTGTTGTGCGTTACGATGATGAACTGGCTGTTCTCGCTGAACTTGCGAATCATATTGGTAAACTTACCCACGTTAGCATCATCCAGTGGCGCATCCACTTCATCCAGAATACAGAAGGGCGCCGGCTTAATGAGGTAAATGGCAAACAACAGCGCTGTGGCGGTCAGCGTTTTTTCACCACCGCTCAACTGCGTAATGCTGCTGGGGCGCTTGCCTTTGGGCTTGGCTACAATATCAATGCCCGTTTCGGCCAGGTTCTCCGGGTTTTCCAGTATCAGATCGGCAGTATCTTCTTCGGTAAACAGCGCCTTGAATACCTTCTGGAAGTTTTCACGCACTGAATTAAAGGTGTCCAAAAACTGCTGGTTGGCAGTAGCCTCCACTTCCTGAATGGTTTGCATCAGGCTTTCTTTGGCACTCACCAGGTCATTTTTTTGCTCCAAAATGAACTCGTAGCGCTTTTTCATTTCCTGAAAAGCCTCGATGGCGGTCGGGTTGACCTCGCCCAGGTTTTCCAGCCGCTTTTTCATGCGGTCTACCTGCGCTTGTAGTTCCTCCTGTGGCGTTTCGCTGGTGCGGGGCTGGTCTATTACGTCTTCAATATTGATCTTGAACTCCACATCCAACCGCTCTTTCATGCCAGCCAGCTGCAAACGCAGATTAGTCAGTTGGTCCTTTATTTCGCCTAAAAGGTGGTCAATGTTTTCGCGGGCCTTGGTTTTGTGGCGCAGCTCACTTTCCCGCTCCTGCAATTGGTTCCGATGGTTATAATAGGCCTGGTCGGCTTCGTTCAGGGCCTTTTCATCGTCCTCTTTGCCTCTCAACAATTCTGCCAGCTCACCGCTCAGGGTATCTAATGCTTGCCGGTTGCTCACCATTTCTTCGGCGGCCTGGCTGAGCTGCTGGGT
>JALOMC010000057.1 GCA_025455665.1 Chitinophagaceae bacterium
GGCACATAGTGGGCACCCCAAGGGTAGGGGCTAATGGCATTGCTGCCGGCACGGGCGTTGCCGCCGGTATGTGTTTCCAGCTCTACCAGTGTGTACTGCTGGTAGCCTTTTTGCGATAGATGATAGGCGGTGCTAAGCCCGCTGACGCCGCCACCAATAATGAGCACCGGAGTGCGGAGTGTGCGGCCTACCGGCAGCTGCGGCGGCTGGCGCAGCAGGTGGCCCAGCTGGCTGTTGGCACCAACTATTTTGCCGGGTATGGCAGCGGTTAGTTGACAACCGCTCAACCACCAGCTGGCCGAGGTAGCTGCCAGGCTTTGTTGTATAAACTGTCGGCGGCGCATCAGTCGGTGTAGCGGCTCCACTCTTTTTCAAAATATTGTACCAATGCCTGGTTGTTCAGCCGGTTGATGTCGAGCGGCTGGCTGGCCAGCATATCGGGCGGAAACAAGCGCATTTGCTGAAACACCTGGTGGGTAAAATAGCGGGTGGCCACCGGCGGCTGAAACTGCTGCGGCCAGGGGCGGCCAGCGGCCGTGGCCATAATGTAGCCCCACTCGCCAAACGATGGCACATAGTTGTGGTAGGGCAGGGTTTGAAAGCCGGCCGATTTCAGCGTGGTATCTACACACCAGAAACTATTGGGCGCTACAAACGGCGAGGTGCTCTGCACCACCGCCACGCCATCAGGGGCCAGGCTACGCTGCAGCAGTTTGTAAAATACCTGGCTGTACAGCTTGCCGATGGAGTAGTTAGAAGGATCGGGAAAATCGATGATGATACAATCGAAAGGCTGCGTGGATGATACAATCGAAAGGCTGCGTGTTGCGTCGCAGCCATTGAAAAGCATCGGCATTTACAACGCTGAGTTTGCTGTGCAGCAGGCTGCTGTCGTTCAGCGCTTGCAGCATGGGCAGCTCCCGAAACAGGCGGGTCATCTGCGGGTCGAGATCAACCAGCGTGATGCGCTGTACCGATGGATACTTGAGTACTTCGCGTACGGCCAGCCCATCGCCACCGCCCAGCACCAGCACCTGCCGTGGCTGGCCGGCAGCCAGCATGGCGGGGTGTACCAGTGCTTCGTGGTAGCGGTATTCATCGGCTGCATTAAACTGCAGGTTGCCGTTGAGGTACAGCTTTACATGCCCCCGATGGCGGGTGAGCACAATGCGTTGGTACGGTGATGATTTGCTGTACACAATTCGTTCGTTGTAGGCCAGGTTTTCGGTGTACTGCATGATTTGGTCGGCCATGGCAAAAGCCAATACCTCGGCCAGTAAGCATAGCACCCCGGTGCTGAGCAGCCATTGCCAGCGTCGGATATCTTGCTGAAAGCGAAAGAGCAGGTAGATGCCCACGGCGACATTTAGAATGCCAAAAAATAAGGCCGTGCGTATAAGCCCCAGCGAGGGCACCAGTACCAGCGGAAAAATGATAGAAGCCAGCAGGGCACCGATGTAGTCGAAAGTGAATACGCGGCTCACCAGGTCTTTAAACGACAGGCGGCCTTGCAGGATGCGCATAAGGATGGGAATTTCCAGCCCCACCAAAATACCGGTGAGCAGCACAATGCTGTAAAGTACTACGGCAAATGAAGACACCAGCGGAAAACAAAGAAACAGCAGCGTGCTGCTGAAGCCGCCGACAAGGCCTACCAATATTTCTATTTTGATAAACCATGCAATGAGATTGCCATTGAAAAAGCGGCTGAGCCACGAACCAATGCCCATGGCGAACAGGTATACGCCAATGATGGTGCTGAATTGAAACACACTATCGCCCAGCAGGTACGATGCCAGGGTGCCTGCCACCAGTTCATAAATAAGCCCGCAGGTGGCTATTACAAACACGGCCAGCAGCAGTAGCCACTGTAGCCTGCTCTCTTGCCGGGTTGTTGCTGCTTGCATCAATTGCTGCTTAATGAATAGCCGATGCAATGATGATAGCAACTGACAGCATGAAAAAGCCAGCCAGCACGGCCAGCGCCATGTTTTGCTTTTCCAGTATTTCCTTTCGCAGGTTGTGGCGGGGTGTCAATAGCTCAAATATGACAAAGGCTAGCACCAAAATGACAATGCCCAGTCCGGAAAAAATGAGAGAGTTGACAATGTACTGTTGCATACGATGACAAAAGTTTTCGATGTGAATGAAGACGATTATTTGTGTTGGCCGGGGCCGCTGGCACTCCAGCTTTCCTGGCTGTTGGAAGCAAAAAAGCGCCAGCCGCTATAGTTGGCATAGGCCAGCAAAACGAGTACAATGCTGCCTATTAAAATCATCCAGCGCAGTGGGTAGAGCGAAGAGTTTTTATTGAACATGGCAGTCGTTTTTATTTTTCTGAATCGTAGGGGGTAAAGGGACTGTTGGCCCAGCGTTTTTTCTCCTTGCTGTACACAGCCAGCAGCATCCATAGTGGGTAAATGCTGATGGCCAGCAGGCACCACCAAAAGTTGCGCCACATGCTGGTGTCGTTCAGTACCCACAAATTAATGAAGCTGGTGCTACTACCTTCTTGCCGCTGTGCATCTACCTGCAGCGAGTAGGTACCTGCCGGCAGACTGCTAAAGTAGACGGTAGCCTCGCGGTCGCCTTCTTTCCAGTTTTCGCCGTCGGTGTAGCCGTAGTAGTATTCCATGCCTTCTTCCTGGGTATACTCTTTTCCTGTTTGCTTGTGCACCAGCGTCAGCTGTACCGAGGCCCAGCTATTATCCAGCGGGGCTTGCAGGTCTATTTGCAGATTGCTGCGCCGCTTGCTGAGCTCGTAGGGGCCCAGCACCACCGTTTTGTTGCTGCTTATTGGTTCAATGGGTGGAGCAATGGTGCCAATGATTGCTTCGTTGGTATCAATTTGGAGGGCGGTGCTATCCTGGCTTGAAGGGCGTGGTTCTACCGGTGGCGGCACGTTTTCAAACTCAATGGTGGTTACATCCAGTTGCTTACCGGCATTGAAAAAGCCGCTACCCAACTGTACCAGCAGGGTGGCCAATACAGCCACCGCCAGCACTTTCAGCCATTGGCCTACACCCAGCGGGCTCACTGGCTGCACGGGGCCTACACCTGTTTTGTATGGCACCGAAGCACCAAAAGCATTTTCTACTTCGCTGGCCTCTACATGCTGACCCTGGTACCAGGTAATGCCCTCGTCGTCGTCTGTTTCACAAATGAGCATGTAGGGAGGCGCAATGTATTCCAGCGCCTTGGCGACGTCGTCGTTGAACAGGTTGTACGGAAAACATCCGGCTGCTTCCTCTACCGTCCAGCGGTATTCGTTGTACAGGTAGTACGGCCGTTCTTGAAAGTAGATTTTGTCTGGCTTTTTGGTGTACAACAACGGGCCATGATACTGCTCTTTTACCAGCATCCAATGGCCCATCGATTCGCTGAGGAATACATATTGCCCATCGGTACTCAGCAGGCCGTACTCTCGCCAGCGGCCGTTTCGCTCCTGCTTTTCGGCGTATGATAGCACCAGGTATTCCTGCCCTTGCAGGGTGCCTTTCATGCCGGGTTTCAGCACCCCGTCGCTATGCGGCTTATTGTACGATAGCAGCAACTGCCACTCACGGTCGCGGTTGAGCACATGGCGGCTGCCGCAATGCAGGCAGGCAAAACTGCGGCTGTACGGGTGATGAATAATCTGGTTGGGTTGCTTGCACTGCCGGCACGTGGCCGTGGTATTAGCAAAAGCCAATCGCCGGGTGTTGGTCAGCGCCAGATCGGGCAGGGCTACCGGCGTGGCCTCAAAAAGCTGCCTGAAATGTTCGCCAAATTGAAACAATTCGAAGCAGGCTTCGTCCTTACTCAGCAATTCCCGCACTTCTATAAATGCCGCTTCGCCGGGCATCCACACTTCACCTTCTATTTCGTAGTAGTCGCTGCGCAGGTAGTGCTGCAGGTAGCTGTTTCGGTTGGCTACGATGCCTTCCAGTTTGTCGCCGGTGCGTTTGGTGTCGGCGTTGCGCAGGGTGCCCGCCGGTTTGGCAAAACGCAGCAGCGCCATGATGCCGTACCCTTCGGCCAGCAGCGCCAGCTCCTTGTTTTCAAAGCTGATGGTCCAGTAGTTGTAAACGCTTTCCTGCTGCCAAAGCCGCATGCGCCCCAGTACGGTAAAGGGCTGCTGCTGCCAGGTGCCGCGGGTACCGGGCTGTAGCAGGCTATCGGCCGATTGTAGCATGGGCAGCCGGCGCTGCATCAGCGATCCATCTTCGGCCCGCTTGAGCACGGTTTTGCCGCATGGGCACACTTTTAATAGCGTTTGAGCGTGGCTAAATGCTACGTGCTGGCCACACTCGGTGCAGTATTGCAAGGCAGTGGCACTCATGATCAGCGTACAATGTTTTGTTGGTGAACCACCGTGGCTTCAAAAAAGGTTTTCACTGCTTCGAACAGCGCCAGCACGGTGCCATCATTTTGCCGCTCATGGTTCGAGAGGTAAATATCAAGGTTGATTTTTTGATGCTCGGGCCAGGTGTGGATGCTCAAGTGGCTTTCGCTGAGGCATACCACTGCCGTGAAGCCAGCCGGCGTGAAATTGTGATACACGTGACCCAATGCCTGCAGCTGATGGTGTACAACCAGGGCATCCAGCAGGTTTTTAAATGCTTCGTAGCGCAGCAAGTGGGTGGCGTGAGCACTGTGCAGGGTAGCAATCAGGTGCAAACCGGGACGATAACTCATAGCAGTAGCCAAAAATAAGCGAGCCACTCACAGCTGCGGTGGTTCATTTTATAACTGTGCTAATGACGCTGGGCCGGGCGAGCCGGTACAAATAATTGCGCTTCGTCGGCAGGCCTGCCTGCCAGTGTTCGCATCATTTGCAGCACAGCCTGTCTGCCGGCGGGGCCCAACTGCAGCGAAAAATCGTTCACATACAGTTGAATGTGTTGTCGCATTACATCGTCGCTCATTTCCTGCGCATGGCAGCGTACATAGTCGGTCACGGTGGGGTAGTGGGCAAAGGCGAACTGCAGGCTTTGCAGGATAAGATCATCTACCTGTTGTAGCAAGGCAGTGTCAAACCGGCGCTGCATCACAATGCCTCCCAGCGGAATGGGAAAGCCGGTGGATTGCTCCCAATAATCGCCGAGGTCTACCAACTTGTGCAGGCCTTTTTGCTGGTAGGTAAAACGGTTTTCGTGGATGATAACACCCAGGCCCTTGCCATCGGCCACAAACTGCTCAATGGCATCAAAGCGCAAAAAAACTTTGTGCGCCGCTGCCGGAAAGGCTTGCGAAAAAAGGAAGTGAGCGGTGGTATCCTCGCCTGGTATGGCAATGACGGACTCATTGACCAGCGCTTGCATTTCTTGCCAACTGCCTGCTGCCTGCTGCCTGCTAATCAGCAGCGGCCCCACGCCCTGGCCCAGGGCACCACCACTCTGCAGCACCTGGTAGCGGTCGGCTATTTTGGGCAGCACGCCGTAGCTTATTTTGCTGATGTCAAGCCGGCCCTGTTTGGCCCATTCATTCAGGGTTTGTACATCTTCCAGCACGGGCTCAAAGCGCAGCCCGCCGGTATCAATGTGTCCATTTACCAGCGCATCAAAAATGAAAGTATCATTAGGACAGGGCGAAAAGCCAAGTGTAAGCACCATGGCTGCAAAAATAAGCTACCGGCAGGCCTTGTGGTGCTGCAGGTATTATATGAGCCATGCCGCCCAGGCAATGATGATTTTTTTGACGACACCAAACAGCAGGAAGTAGCAAATGCGACAGGCGAAATAGCTGATCAGCAGGTTTTTCCACCACGGTAGCTGGTATATGCGCCTGAAGGCAAGAAAGAGCCAGGGCGTCCAAAGCACATGATGTATCAATTCAAAAGGGTTGCCAAAAACGAACCCGGCTACTCCCACGGCTGCCGTATCAAACAGGGGAGCGATGAAGGGCATGAACAGCCAGCCGCGGGTATCGAGGCCGAAGTGTAACGGGCCGTAATTGAAAAGCGAGTACAGCATGTACATGCACAGATTGTACACCATAAAGTGGGTGGCCAAAATGAGGGCCTCGCCGTACAGGTGCACTCGCCTGAACAGCAATAGCTGAAACAGGAGTGCAAACAGCGGGATGGCGAGGAATACCGAAGCTTTTGATAGCGGCGTTACTTTGGATGCAAACGATGTGCTGCGATATACCTGCATTTGCTGAAAGGCTACTGTGTGCAGCTGCTGTGGCGGCACCAGCAGGCTATCGGTATGTTGGCGGGCATACAGGTACAATTGGCCCGCTGCATTGCGGCGCTCCAGTAGCCCGGCATACGCTTCAGCTTCCAGTTGCCGTCCTTTGCGGGCCCAAAGGCTATCGATGCTGCCGGTAATGGCACGGTCGAGCGGGGCGGCCCACCTGAAAGGTTTGTAGGCCGAAAGTGAGTAGTAATGATGATCGCCAAACACGGGCGTGTAGTCGCGGGCACCCGTCCACGATACCACGATGTAAAACACCACAGCAACCACCAGATACAGCTGCACTGGCCGGGCATGCGGCACCCGCACTCCTCGCAGGTTATCGGCCGTTATCAGGCCGGGCCTGCGTATGTTCAGCCAAATGCTGCGCAGCACTTTGTTTTCAAAATGGTAGAAAAAGTCGATGACTTCGTGCAGAAAATGCCCGACGCTGAGCTGGTGCCGGTCGAACACTTTTTCGCCACAGATATTGCACACTTTGCCACCAAAAACATGGCCACAGTTTTGGCAGGTGTGCATGGTGCCGGGCACAAAAAGTTTGCTGGGTCTGATTTTCATGAGGGACAAGGCCAGCTACAAGCAGCTGTTGCAAGCCGTGAAGTTAAAGGCCTTTGGGTATTTGGGTGTAGCACCACTATCCCTCTTTGCGCCCTTCCAGGGTAAAACCGATGGTGGTACCCACGCCGGGCTTGCTGCGTACGTGTATGCTTTGGCCATGCGCCTCTACTATATGCTTACAAATGGCCAGCCCCAGCCCACTGCCGCCCACCTTGCGGCTGCGGGCCACATCGGTGCGGTAAAAGCGTTCGAAAATGCGGCTCAGGTGTTCTTCGGCAATGCCCACACCGTCATCGCTTATTTCTACCAGTACCCGCTTGCCATCGGTGGCATAAATGCTGGCCTGCACGCTTCCATTTTCTTCGCCGTATTTGATGGCATTGTCGGTCAGGTTAATCAGTACCTGTCGTATTTTTTCTTTGTCGGCAAATACCGTCATGCCCAGTTCAGTCCCTTTTTTCAAACTACATTTTATGCTTTTCAGCGAGGCCTTGCCGTACATCATTTCAAATACCTCTTTCACCATATCCTGCAGCACAAAATTTTCTTTGTGCAGGGGTATTTCGCCACTCTCCAGTTTCGATATTTCGTCCAGGTCTTTTACCAGGTTTACCAGTCGCTGTACATTTTTGCTGGCCTTGCCCAAAAAGCGTTCACGTATCTCGGGGTTGTCGGCGGCGCCATCCTGCAGCGTATCCAGGTAGCCCTGAATAGCGAAGATGGGCGTCTTCAATTCGTGGGCCAGGTTTTGCAAAAACTCTTTGCGGTAGCGTTCGTTGCTGCGCAGCGTTTCTATTTCGCCCTGGCGCTGCAGGGCCCATTTTTCTACGTCTTCGCGTACCTCATCTATGCCTTTTTGCGGCAAAATGTATTTGTAGTAGGTCTCCTCTTTGCGGCTGGCCTTGGTTTTGTAAATGAACTTGTAAATGAGTTTGATTTTGCGATAGATAAACCGCTGCAACACAGCCAGTATCAGTGCATAGCTGCCCGCTACAAACACCACAAAGCTGATGAGCACCAGCTCCCACTCGGGGCGCAGCAGCCACGCACCCAGCATCACCGGCACCCCCAGTACAATGGCAGTAAACAGCGATAGTTGCTTGGGCGAAAAGTTCTTGGTATTGAACATGGGGTAGGCCGGCTATACCGGCATGGTAAATGTAGGCGATGGAAAAGATGCGGCTATCAATGCAGCTCAAACTTGTAGCCTACGCCTTTCACAGTCGTGATGCAGTCTACATTCAGCTTCTGCCGTATTTTCCGGATGTGTACATCAATGGTGCGGTCGCCTACAATCACATCGGTGCCCCACACGTTGCTCAGTATTTCATTTCGGAGAAACACCCTGCCTGGTTTGGAGGCCAGCAAATAGAGTAGTTCAAATTCTTTTTTGGCCAGTACAATATCGGTGCCCTGGCGGGTAACAATGAAACGAACCGGATCGATCGTCATTTCGCCGATGCTGAGTACTTTTTGTCCGCCATCTTTTTGCACCCTTCTGAACAGGGCATTTACCCGGCTCACCAGCACCTTGGGGCTGATGGGCTTGCTGATGTAATCGTCGGCGCCGCTGTCGAGGCCTTTTATCTGCGTCACCTCATCGCTCAGCGCCGTCAGCATAATGATAAGGGTATCGGCAAAATCGGGCTGGCTTCGCAGCACATTGCACACCTCAATGCCGGTTTTGTACGGCATCATGATATCGAGAATGACCAGATCGGGCTGGTGCTGGCGGGCCAGGTCCAGCGCCTGATTGCCATCTTTTGCCTCCAGCACCCGGTACCCTTCGCGGCTCAGGTTGTAGCCCAGTATTTCCAAAATGTCCACTTCGTCGTCCGCTATCAGAATGGTGCCCTTGTGGTCCATTAACAATTCGTTTACGCAAAAATAACAGGTGCACAGGCAGGCGCTTGAGAAGTAACTGTTTACCAAATTGTTAACGATGCCTGCCGGGCATTCTACAGCCTTTGCTGGTCTTAAAAAATGGTTAGCAGGGAAGCTACTATTTTTACCCCGGAAATGAAGAATGTGAAACGATACGGCTATTGGCTGCTGTGCATGCTGCTGTGGAGTGGCGTGGGGCAGGCGCAGCTCAATGAGTTAAGTCCCGATTTATCTCGTTCACTATTTCACAACCGGCTGGACAAAGCGCAGCAGGAACTGCTGGCCATGGATGGCAAGGCCGATGAGGTGCTGGCGCTGTACAACGATGAAGACATTAACCAGCAGCTGACCTACCTGGTGCTGAACCGCATAGACGACTGGCAGAAAAAAGTAGAACGCAACCCACGGCTGGATCACAATAAAAAGTTGAGCTACCTGCGGGGCATGACGGAGCTGCTGTATGCCTTTGGGGCCGAAGTGCGGCGCAAGCAGCTGGATTGGAGCAGTTTTTCGATGCTGTTGAGCGGATTTGAAGATGGCTTGCTGCTGGCTGAAGCCAACCAAACCATTTTGGCACTGATACGCCCCATGCCGTATGATGTGGCCCGCCTGCTGGCCGGCAATTTTGCTTTTAAAGACCTGCCGGGCGCCGTAGCCGTGCAGGAAAGCCTGCTGCTGAAGTACCTCCGCGAAAACCCCGACCAGACCATGCGCCGGCTGGCCGAAAACTGTCGGTATCCTTTTGCCGATAGCCTGATCAGCGCCAGCGCCCGCCGCCGCCCCGAAGAGCTGGTGCGCTATGCACAGGCCCGCCAAACCGAGCTGGGGCAGCGCATTGCCAACAGTCCCGATCCATTGGTGAAAATGATGTCCCAGTTGGCCAACGATAATAGTGGTCAGCTGTACTTCCCTTTTCTGGACCAACTGGCCAGCGGCGCTCTCACCAGGCCCGATATAGAAGCTACCCTGAAAGACACGGCTGCCTACTACCGCCTGCTGGTAAAAACACAGGTAGCCTACGCCGGCCGCATGGCCCAGGGCGATACCCCGGTGGTAACCCGCCCGCTGATAGACATGCTGCATGTAAAAGGACTGGAAACCTATGTAAACGTGATCAATGGGCTGCACGATGCGCCGGCGCCCATCCGCTTTCGGAAAATACAGGGCCTGAACATACAGGAGCTGTACTACCTGATAGTGCTGAACGAGGCCGAGATATACACCAGCAGCTACATGTACGTGTACAAGCGAATATTTGAGCTGATGCCGGTGAAAAGCAGCGACAGCCTGCTGCAGCTGGTAAACTACGACCGCTACAAGAAGTTTTTGACAATGGCGGCCAACTACAACACGCTGAACGACTTTTTGGCCAGCATGAGCAAAGAGCAGGTGACCACACTGATGACCAACTACGTGAGCAACCTGGACAAAGGCAGCAGCCGCGATGATATTGAAGATGCCGTGGATGTGGCCAATGCGTACGCCAGCATTACCCAGCCCGATATACGGGCCCTGATGCTGAAAAAAGTGAAGGAAAACCTGGCCCACGCCCTGTTTACCAACAACCGCAAAGGCAGCATTGTATACCGGCTGGAAAAAGTGATCATGGAGAGCAGCGATGCCGAACTGGACTCCACGCTGGCCCGGGTAAATGTGAGTGACTCGCTGGGCATACCGCCCGTGTACGAAATAAAGAACAACCAGCTGCGAGATAGCCAGGGCCGCATTGTGCTACAGATGTACTTCTACGGCGATGCTGGTGGCAAGGGCACTTTTGCCCACCTGCTGCGCTTGTACGCCGACCGTACCAAGTGGGCTGTAAAAGCCACGCCGCAGTGGGTGCAAATCAGCAGTATTGGGGCGCAGGTGCCCTTTGTACTGTTTGCCAACCGGGCGCTGGATGAGGAAAACGACGAAGACGAAAAAGCCACCCTGGCCATGATGGAGTGGATGAAGGCCAACGGTTTTGCGCCCAGCATATCGGTACACCGCGGGCATAGCTACTACCTGCCCTACACCATTGAA
>JALOMC010000058.1 GCA_025455665.1 Chitinophagaceae bacterium
CAGCCTTTGGCTTTCGTCAGCGCATCGGTGGATGCAAGGCTCCAGGTATACAGGCGCAGGCTGCGGGCATCGAGGCTATCGCGTAGCATGCTGTGGTGCTCTTGCAGCAGCTGGTATAGTGCCTCAAACCTGGCAGTAGCGGGCGCTGTGGCCAAGGCTTTTTCCTTTTGTGAAATAAGTGGCGTTTGGGCGCTGGCCATGGTGGCCAACCCTGAAATGTATAGTGCCAAAGCTGCCGAAAGTAGCCGCATGGTTGACCGGGTAAGGTGTCGGCTAAAGTTAGCAGAAGAAATTGAGCTTATAGCGGACGGTATACAAATACTTCCCCTTCGAGGTATTGAAGGCGGCGGTAATGTGCCATGGATTGAAAGCCGTGCTGAAGCCAGCAAAGTTTATGCTGTGGATTGGCATACAGCAGGTACATCGTTCGCGGTTGCCGCTGCAGGCTGGCCATCACCTGCGCTGCAAACGGCTCCATCACCTCATTGTCAAAGGGATTGAAAAGGAAAATGGTGCCGACATCATCGGGCACCTGCGCTGTGGCGGCGTTTTGCTGCCACAGACGGCACTGCGCCTGCGGGTATCGGTGCTTTACAGCTTGCCACTGCTGCTGGCTGGCGGCTATCATATCCGGGGCAATATCAAAACCATACAGGTGTGTAAAGCCAGTGTGGGCGGCCATGACAAGGGCCCGGCCTTTGCCACAGCCGGCATCTAAAAAGCCCGCATTCAGTGCAGCGGAAGGCAATTGACTTAGCAGGTATTCGCCAATGATAAAACTGACTGGCTGGTAAATGCTGGCGTGCTGGCGGTCTTCAGCACTTAAACCATGTCGCAGGGCATCAATGCCGGTGCTGTACAGCCGGTATTTTTTTTCACCCTGCCATTCTGATCGGATGACGGCGATGGCCAACCGCACATTCCAGTACCAGGCTATGTACAAAAAGTAGCGGAGGTAGGCCCAGGCTTGCATGCGTATTAGTCTGGTTGGTCCGAGGGCTTGATGTCAATGACCCGCAGTTGAATTCTTCGCTGACCCTGCCACACATTTTCATCAAGGGTAAAGGCTACATCGATGGCTACATTAGGTCGCAGCAGGTCGAACTTGTCGGCCATACCAAAGCCAATACCATCCATTACTACCGCTCCCTGCTTCAGGCTAAACTTCAGGTGGGCTTCTTTTACCACCCTGCTGCCCCCGGTTTCATACACCCTGCGGGCTACAAATACCGGCCGCATGTTTTCGGGGCCAAATGGTTCCATTTGGCAGATGATATTGTAAAAGGATGGGTTGATGTCTTTGAATTCCAGCTCAGTGTCGATGGTCACTTCTGGCACCAAGGATGCGGGCGAAATCGTTTGCTGTACAATGGATTCAAACCGTTCGCAAAATGCGTCCACATTTTCACGCTTCAGCGTAAGGCCGGCCGCGTAAAAATGCCCGCCATAGCTGTCCAGTAGATCCTTGCATTGGTGAATGGCTTCGTACACATTAAAACCCAGTACGCTGCGGGCTGAGCCAGATACTTTTTCGCCGCTATTGGTTAAAATGATCGTCGGGCGATAATACTTATCGATAAGGCGGCTGGCTACAATACCCACCACGCCTTTGTGCCAATGGCTTTGATACAAAACAGTGGTGCGGCGTTGGCCATTGGCAGCATCCTGTTCCAACAAGGCCAGTGCCTCTTCGGTAATGCTGCTATCGGCTTCGCGGCGGTCGGTATTGTCTTCTTGCAGTTGTCGGGCCAGTTCTATTGCCCGCTGTTCATCTTGCTCTATAAAAAGCTCTACCGCTTTGCGGGCATCATCCATGCGGCCCGCTGCATTTACTCGCGGCGCAATGGCAAATACCAGGTTGTTTACATGCAGTTGCTCCGTGAGGCCCGCCAGCTGTATCAGCGCTTTGATGCCGGTAGAAGGTTGGGTATTTACCCGCTGCAGCCCAAAATAAGTAAGCACCCGGTTTTCGCCTACCATGGGTACAATATCGGCTGCTATGGCCGTGGCTACCAGGTCCAGGTAGCGATGCCAGTATTCATCGGGCAGCTGTAGCTGCTGGCACATGGCCTGCATCAGTTTCAGCCCCACTCCGCAGCCGCAAAGCTCTTTAAACGGGTAGGGGCAATCCTGTTGCTTCGCATTCAATATTGCCACCGCTGCGGGCAAGGTTTCGTCGGGCAGGTGATGGTCGCAAATGATGAAGTCAATGCCGGCACTGGCTGCGTACGCTACAAGTTCTACCGATTTGATGCCGCAGTCCAGCGACACAATAAGCTGTACACCGTTGTCAATCGCATAATCGATGCCCGCCTTGCTCACACCGTACCCTTCGCGGTAGCGGTGCGGTATGTAAAATTCGGCATTGGCCCCCAGCGACTGCAAAAACTGAAACATGCAGGCTACCGACGTTGTGCCATCTACATCATAGTCACCGTACACCAGTATTTTCTCCTGTTGATCCAGCGCCAGGGTCAGCCGGGCTACGGCTTTGTCCATGTCCTTCATCAGCCAGGGGCTGTGCAGTTCGGCCAGCGATGGTCTGAAATACTGCTTGGCCAGTTCGAAGCTGCTGCCGCCCCGCTGCACCAGCAGCCGGCATATGGCAGTGTTGATGCGCAACGAGGCCTGCAGGTCTTGCACCTGCTCTTCATCACAATCCAATACCCGCCATCGTTTTTGCATAGCTCGAATGTAATACTCAGCAGGCTTACGGCCCACCGCGTATCAATACCTTCTTTTTGTAGTAAAATCCACCAGTTCCATCAGGGCCGATTGCACTTCGCCTGGCCCGAAACCGTTCAGAATATTGGCAGCTTCATCCTGGTAGGCCATCATTTTTTGCTCAGCATATTGGATGCCGCCACTGGCTTTCACCTGTTGGATCAGCCATTGTACTTTTTCAGGCTGCTTATTTTCGTTTTTGATGGCATAAATCATTTTTTGCCGCAACGACGCCGACGCATTGTTCAGGGTGTAAATCATGGGCAGGGTCAGCTTTTTCTCTTTGATGTCGTTGCCGGTTGGCTTGCCTACATTGTCCGTTCCGTAGTCAAAGAGGTCGTCTTTCATTTGAAATGCCATCCCCACCAGCTCGCCGAAACGGTGCATTTGGGCGGCGTTTTCCCGACTGCCGGTGGTACTGTAGGCGCCGGCGGCGCAGGCCGAGGCCAGCAGCGAAGCGGTTTTGCTGCGGATGATCTCGAGATAAACATCCTCCTTCAGGTTCAGGCGTCGAGATTTCTCCAATTGCAGCAGTTCACCTTCAATAATGCTTCGAATAGCACTGCTCATGATGCCCAATATCTCAAAGTCGCGGTTGTCCACCGATAAAAGCATGCCTTTGCTGAGCAGGTAGTCGCCTACTAAAACTGCTACTTTATTCTTCCAAAGAGCATTTATAGAGAAAAAACCTCTGCGTTCGAGGCTTTCGTCCACCACATCGTCGTGTACCAGGGTGGCGGTATGCAGCAGCTCTACCAGGCTGGCTGCCCGGTAAGTCACATCCGAGACCGGGCCGAAAAGCTTGGCCGAAAGCAATACAAAGCGGGGACGCATTTGCTTGCCCTTGCGGTTGATGACGTAGTGGGTGATGCGATCCAGCAGAGGCGCCTTACTTTTTACCGCCTCCTTGAACTTGATTTCGAAAGTGGCCAGTTCCTGATCGATGATATGCGAAAAATTATTGCCCAAGCATGGATAGTTGGCGGCAAATTAAGCGAGATTTATTCGATGTACCGACGTTGGTTGGGAAAACCACCCTGGGAAATACAGCATTAAAAGCATGAAATACAAGGTATTAAAATTTGTTTATTAGGTGGCTGTGGCTATTTTTGCCACGATTACCCTCGAAATTCAAAAATCATAACTAGTTTCTTATGGCAAGCAAAAAAGTCACACTGTTAGCGGTTTTGGTGATGGTAGTGGGCTCCAGTGCTTTTGCCCAGCTGGGCGGTGTGCTGGATTACCAAGACTCAACCAAAATCAAATCGAAGAAGCTCCCACAGTTCAACGAGTGGAAGAGCAATTCGAAGTCTAATTTCTTCCCTCCCGTTCCCCGTGCCATGGGCCAGCTGTCTCTCAATGCTGGTTTGGTACTGCTGGATGGCGACTGTCCCACCAACCCTGGCTTCAACGTTGGTGTTTCCTACCGCAAAGCGTTGGGCTATGTAGTGTCACTTCGTGCTGGTTTCAACTATGCGCAAGCACGTGGATTGGATTACCGTAGAAACGGCAATCTAGGCAATAGCCAGGCACTACAGGTTTATCGGTTGCCGAATCCGGTGAACCCCAGCGTTGTAGGACCTGGTTGGTACGTACATAGCTTTCAAAGCACCTTGCTTACTCCATCATTGGATCTGATTTTCAATCTGAACAACATCATGTTCCACCGCAAGAGCAGCAAGTTCGCTTTCTACGGTTTGGTGGGTTATACTCCCACTATCTACCGCACTAAGCTTGATGCACTTGCTGGTGCTCGTCCTTACGGTTTCAATACTTTGAACGATGCATTCTTTGAGCGTCCCCGGAAAGAGATTCGCAGCGATCTGAAGGACTTCTTCGATGGTGATTATGAAACCTTTGCTAATGTCAACGACCGTTCGCCCAACTTCAACAATAGCGGCAACGACAGGTTCCAAATCCGCCACAGCATCAATGTTGGCCTGGGTACTGAGTTCCGCATTGCCCGTCGCATGTCGCTCGGTTTCGAACTGAAGCAGATCTTCACCCGCGACGATTATATCGACGGTTGGTTCCTGAACAACGGCGGCCTCACTCCTGACAAGGACAACCTGTTGTTCTCAAACCTGTTCATCAACTTTAACCTCTAATCCAGCGGTCGAAGCCTATTCGTTCACAGAACAAAGCAGTAACAACTATGAAAAACACTAAATATTTCTTCCTGGTGGCTTTGAGCATGGTGATTGGCGGCACGCTGGTGGCCCAATCGACCGACAAAGCCTCTTACAAGAAGCAGTCTGGCGCCAGCGATAAGAAAGTAGCCCCCCTGTGGTGGTACAACCCGCTGGCTTACCCCTACAGCGAAATCAGCAACCCCAGCATCATGAAGTTTCCGAAGCCTGTATTGGACGACTCGGACAACGATGGCGTAGCTGACCAATTTGATATTGAGCCAAACACGCCCGCGGGCTGCCCGGTTGATACCAAAGGCAAAAGCCGCGACACAGATGGCGATGGCGTACCTGACTGCCGCGACAAGGAACTGATCACCCCCACTACCTGCCAGCCTGTTGATGCCGATGGTGTAGGTAAGTGCCCGGATCCTGCTTGCTGCACAGCAATAGTGGCACCCCCACCTGCCTGCAACATAGGCAGCCTGCCCAGCGTACAGTTTACCAGTGGTGCCGCTGGCCTGAATGCAGCCGGTAAGGCCATTCTGGATGCTGCCGCCGCTAGCATCAAAGCCAATCCCATTTGTAAAATTTGCGTAGTGGGCCACGGTGGTGCCAGCAAGCGTGAGCAGCAGCTAAGCTGGGATCGTGTGAATGCCGTAATCAACTACCTGGTTGAAAATCAGGGCATTGGCCGCGAACGTTTCGTGTTTAAGTACGGCGAAGAGGGCGATGCCAACACCGTAGATCTGCAAGAGTGCAACGGCGAAGAAGGTCCTAACACCGTTCCGGCTCCGCACCCGCAGTACCGCAAAACCAAGTAACAGTGACTTTTTGCTATAATGACGGCCCCTCCGTTTTCGGAGGGGCCTTTTTATTGAAGCCTTAACGCTCTGAAACAGCGGGGAGGTTTAGCTTGTGCCCGTATGGTTGTTTTTAGCTACTTTTGCCGGCCTTCTATGCGTCTATCTATTCTATTGGTGGGTTTTTGTTTGTTCGCTGCAGGATGCTCCGATATCGGAAAAATCCTGAAAAGCAGTGATTATGACATGAAGCTCAAAAGGGCTAACCAGTACTACGATGCAAAGAAGTGGGACAAAGCGCAGCTCATTTATGAAGATGTGATGCCAATTATAAAAGGATCGCCAGAGTATGAGCAAGCGTATTACCGGTGGGCTTACTGCCACTACAATCAGCGTGATTATCTGAATGCTGAAAATCTGTTCAAGGGCTTCTTTGAAAATTTTCCGAACAGCCCAAAGGCAGAAGAGGCAGAGTTCATGCGGGCTTTTTGCTTTTATAAGCAATCGCCCAAGCCTGAGTTGGATCAGACACCTACCGGTAAGGCCATCGGGCTGTTGCAGGCGTACATTAATACCCACCCGGGCTCACCGCGGTTGAAAGAGGCCAGCGATATGATTGATGCGCTACGCATCAAATTGGAGATCAAAGATTATAGAAGTGCAGAGCTGTACTACAATATGGGATTTTACAAGGCAGCTGCTACAGCTTTTACTGAGCTGTTGAATGCCTACCCCGACTCGCCCCAGGGGGATGAGTACAAGCTGATGGTGGTAAAAAGCTGGTATAAGTACGCCGAAAACAGCTACGAGTACCGCCAGAGCGAACGTTTTGAACGGGTATTGAATGAGTGTGCCGATTTTGTAGATCGCTTTCCGGACAGTAAGCTGACAAGCGATGTCAGCCGCTATAAATCATTAACCGAAAACAACTTAAAAAACATAAAGAATGAGCAAGCTAAGGCGACAACTCAGCGCTAACACCTCCAACAACGTTGAAACAAAAAACCTGTTGGAGATCAAAGGCAAGACTGGCAACCTGTATGAGTCGATCTCAATTATTGCCAAGCGTGCCAGCCAAATCAATATTTCGCTTCGCGAAGAGCTGCACAACAAACTGGAAGAGTTTGCCAGCCACACCGACAGTCTTGAAGAAATTCACGAAAACAAGGAGCAGATTGAAATTTCTCGTGCCTACGAGCGGATGCCCAATCCTGCATTGCTTGCCACTCAGGAGTTTTTGGAAGACAAAATATACCACCGCAAGCCAGACAACGACCTCTTCAGCTAAGGCTATCTGACTGTCGCTAAAGTACATTCACAAAATCTTGTTGTTGTAAACGATAGCCCATGCGGCTATCGTTTTTGTTTTAGTCGATACATTTAACCCATGGAAAACGCATTGCAGGGCAAACGCATACTACTAGGTATTACGGGTGGTATTGCTGCGTACAAATCGATTCTGCTGTTGCGTTTGCTGGTGCAGGCTGGTGCCGATGTTAAAGTGGTGATGACCCCTGCGGCCCGTCAGTTTGTATCGCCGCTGGTGCTGGCCACGCTGAGTAAGCAGCCTGTATTGGTAGAGCTGGCTGAGGGCGATACCTGGGCCAACCACGTAATGCTCGGCCGCTGGGCGCACCTGATGCTGATAGCACCGGCCACGTGCAATACCATGGCAAAAATGGCACATGGCATTTGCGACAACCTGTTTATGGCGGTTCAGCTAAGTGCCACCTGCCCGGTAATGCTGGCGCCTGCTATGGATGAGGATATGTGGAAGCACCCCGCTACCCGCCGAAATATCCAGACGTTGGCCGGATACGGGTATCAGGTGTTGCCGGTAGCCACAGGCGCCTTGGCGAGTGGCCTGCACGGCGAGGGGCGATTATTGGAGCCGGCCGCCATCTTCGATGCAGTACAATCTTTTTTTTCTCATAGCCAAAGGTTGAAGGGCAAAAAGGCTGTGGTAACCGCCGGGCCAACTTATGAACCACTTGATCCGGTGCGTTTTATAGGCAACCATAGCACCGGCCTTATGGGTATAGAAATTGCCAATGCATTGGCCATGGCCGGCGCCGATGTGACGCTGGTATCAGGCCCTACGCATTTACAGGCTTTGCCGGCAGTAAAAACAATACCGGTACAAACAGCTACCCAAATGCTGGCAGCCGTGCAGGAGGTATTTGCTGAAACAGACATCGCTGTCATGGCCGCTGCGGTGGCAGACTACCGGCCGGCAGTAGTAGCAGATCAGAAAATCAAAAAGGCCAACGACGAACTCAGTATTACACTGGTAAAGAATCCAGATATCCTGGCCTACTGCGGTGCAGCCAAGGCCAGCCACCAACTGGTGGTTGGTTTTGCGCTGGAAACCAACAATGAACTGCTTCATGCTCAAGAGAAGCTTCGGCGAAAAAATGCGGATTTGATTGTGCTGAATAGCCCTAACAAGGTGGGCAGCGGATTTGGAAGCGCCACGAACGAGGTAACAATAATAACAGCCGATAGCGTCACCGAATGGCCTATGGCCAGCAAACACGAGGTGGCCTGTAAACTGGTAAACCTGGTAGCCGACAAGTTGGAGCGACTGCAGTTTTGAAAAAGTATACTATGAAGAGATTAGTTTTTTCAATCGCCACAGTATTGCTAATGGTGGCCACAGTATGGGCTCCGCTAATGGTGCAAGCACAGGAAATAAACGCCAAAGTGGTGGTCATCAGCAATCGGATCAGCACCCAGGTAGACAAGCGGATCTTTACCACCTTACAAACGCAACTACAAAACCTCATCAACAACCGCAAGTGGACCGACGACAACTTTAAAATACAAGAACGAATTGAGTGCAATTTCATTTTGAACCTGGATAGGCAAGTAGAAGCAAACGTGTACAGTGCCTCATTGATTATACAAGCTGCCCGTCCGGTATACAATTCCAGTTACAACTCACCACTGATCAATTGGCAAGACAATGATGTTACTTTCCGTTATGTCGAGTTTCAGCCAGTGGAGTTCAATGAAAACAGGTTAAGCGGTGCCGAGCCATTAACGGTCAACCTGCCGGCTATTTTCGCTTACTATGTCAACGTCATTCTCGGCTTCGATTACGACAGCTATAGCATAAAGGGGGGCGATGCGTACTTCAAAAAGGCACTGTTTATTGTAAACAATGCACCATCAGGCCGCAATATTGCCGGCTGGTCTCAGTTTGATGGACTACGCAATCGCTTTTGGCTGGCCGAAAACATGATGAACGAACGGTTTACCATCATGCACGATGTGGTCTACCAATACTACCGCAATAGTTTGGATGCGATGTACGAAGACGAAAATCGCAGTCGCGACGAAATGATGAATGTGCTGAATTTGCTGAGCACCTTCAATAGCAGTAATCAAAATACCATGGTGATGCAGTTCTTTATGCAGAGCAAGTCGGACGAGATTATTCAGGTGCTGAGCAAGGCTGCTCCCGATTTTAAGCAAAGAGCACTGGGTATCCTAGAAAAAATTGATTTGACCAACGCCAAGAAGTACAGAGAAAAGCTGAAAGGATGAGGAAGCGGGTACGAACAGGATGGGCCCATGCTGCCATATGGGCATGCCTATTGCTGATGGCAGCCTGTAGCGGCGCCGACCAACCACTTGGTTTCGAAAAAATGAAGCTGGTGATGTGGGACATGGCCAAGGTAGAAGGGTTTGGCAACAGCTATTTGATCAGCCAAGTGCCGGCAAAAAAGGACTCTATCCTGGCCATGAAATATGCAGAAGTGCTGGCGCTGCACAAAGTGTCGGAAGCTGATTTTTTTGCCAGCATGCAGTACTATCGGCAGCACCCAAAAGAGTATCGCCGCTTGCTCGATTCAATGGCTGTGCATGCTGAGCGAAAGCGACAGGAGTACTACGAGTACCAGGCTAAGCCGCTCAAAAAAGTGATCTCAAGTCCTGATAGTGCCAATGCTGCCACCCCAGATTCGGCATCGAAGAAAAGGTAACACTGACTGAACGTTTGCGTATGAATAAAGTATACACTGATGCGACTGCAGCAGTAGCCGATATTGGCGACGGCGCCACGCTCATGCTAGGCGGCTTCGGCCTTTGCGGTATCCCCGAAAACTGTATTGCAGCCCTGGTAGCTAAAAAAGTAAAAGACCTCACTTGCATTAGCAACAATGCCGGTGTCGATGATTTTGGCATCGGGCTGATGCTGCAGCAGCGGCAGGTCCGAAAAATGATCTCTTCGTACGTGGGCGAGAATGCCGAGTTTGAACG
>JALOMC010000398.1 GCA_025455665.1 Chitinophagaceae bacterium
CACAAGCACCTGCCGGCACGGCGGTGTACCGCATAGTAGCTGTAGGTAAAAACGGACAGCGTACCATCAGCCCGCAGGTGGCTATTGCCGCTGCCAATGCTGCCCCGCTGTGGGTAGTAAGCCCCAACCCCGTGCAGCAAAAGCGGCTGAATCTACAACTGCAAAACATGCCAGCAGGCCAATATCAACTGCGAATAGTAGGCCAGCAAGGGCAGGTACATGCCGCACATTGGTTCAGCAACCAGGCTGGTAGCAATACCTACCAATGGCAACTGCCCGCCACCCTGCCAGCAGGCCTGTACCGCGTGGTGCTCAGCAGCAGCCAATGGCAGCAATCATCCGGCATACTGATTCAGTAACCATATTTTCAAGGAGGGGAGGACTACAAACCAGGGGCCGGGCTCATGTCCGGCCCTTTTTTTGTTCGCCGGCATTCTCCGTTATTTGCAGCGTTGTTTGCCTATGTCAGTAAAAGATAAAATCCTCGTTATCGGCGCCTCGGGCCAAATTGGAGTAGAACTCACCCTGGCGCTGCGAAAACTGTATGGTAATGCCAATGTGATAGCCAGCGACCTGCGGGAGCAAAACCCGCTGCTGGAGGGCACCGGGCCCTACGTAGCACTGGATGTAATGAACAAAGAGATGCTGCACGTGCAGGTCATTCGCCAAAACATTACCCAGATCTACCTGTTGGCCGCTATCCTGAGTGCCACCGGCGAAAAGAACCCCAACCTGGCCTGGCACCTCAATATGCAGGGGCTGCTCAATGTGCTGGATATTGCCCGCGAAGAAAAGCTGTACAAAGTATACTGGCCATCCAGTATTGCCGTCTTCGGCCCTACTTCGCCGCGCCAAATGTGCCCGCAGCAAACCATTATTGAGCCTACCACGGTGTACGGCATCAGCAAGTATGCGGGTGAGTTTTGGTGCAATTATTACCATTACCGCTATGGTGTGGATGTGCGCAGCATCCGCTATCCCGGCCTTATTTCGTACAAAAGCGCACCGGGCGGCGGCACCACCGATTATGCGGTCGAAATTTTTCATGAAGCACTGGACGATCAGCAGTACACCTGCTTTCTGAAAGAGGATACCTACTTGCCCATGATGTACATGCCCGATGCGATCCGCGGCACGATTGAACTGATGGAGGCTCCGGCCGACCGGATTTCAGTGAGGCATTCGTACAACCTGAGTGGCATGAGTTTTTCACCTGCCGAAATAGCCAATGAAATTCGCAAACACATACCGGCTTTTAGCATGCAGTACGCCCCCGACTACCGGCAGGCCATAGCCGATAGCTGGCCACAAAGTATAGACGATACCGTGGCCCGTACCGACTGGGGCTGGCAGCCAGAATACGACCTGGCAGCTATGACAGCCGATATGTTTCAAAACCTGCCGCAGCCAAACAAGGGCAAGTAAGCTTTGTCTTTTTGCCCATAAGAAAAGCGCATCCAACAAAGGATGCGCTTTTTGATTTTGAAGAAGGATGATAGGTGGCCGCCAGTATTAGTTAGGAGGCAGTTCGGCACAGCGGCCATTGATGAATAGCAGGCGACCATTTTGGGTGCGAATATTGCCGCCGGTACGGGCTTGTACACTGGCACATACCGCATCGGCTGTACTCACCATGCAGGGGTTGGGGGCACCTGCCGGAATAATGACATGCGTTAGCACACCCGGTACCCGATTGGTGCTCCAGTTGGCCGCATCGTGCCAATTGCTGCTGGCGGCGCCGGTCCAGGTGGCTACATCCAGCCTTACCACAGCCTGCATGGTATCCAGGCATTTGCCGGCATTGTTAATACGCAGTTCGTAAGTACCGGCTATTGCTGAGTCGGGGCGGGCCGTATTCCAGCGGGCGGCAAAGTTGTAATTCTCGACAAGCGTTGTCAGGTTGAAGGCGCTGTTGCTGCAGGGTAGAAAAACAACCGTATCGGCGGTGGCTTTCGGGTAGTTGCAAATCACGCCTTCGAAATGCCCATCGGCCTGGCCGCCGGCATAGGGGCCATACATGCCAATGTATCCGCGTTGGTCAAAGCTAATCAGGCTATCGCTGGCGCTGCCATCAGCAGTACCGCCTATAAATGGGCTGTACAGCAGGGCAAATCCCAGCGGATTGAAAGCAACCAGGCTGTCGGCCGCACCGCCATCGCCCAGGCCCCCCACAAAAGGGCTGAACAGTAGCGAGGCTGCCAGCGGATCGAACCGCTGAATACTGTCGGCCTTGTACCCACTGCCATTGCCGCCTGCAAACGGCGAGAAGCTGCTGATATAGCCGGCTGTAAAATTGACCAGCGTACTTTGGCTATGCCCATCGGCAGTACCGCCCCTGTACGGCACAAATTGTGCATCCTGTGCAGTGGCCAGCACGGGCATGGCGGCTAGTGCTATCAGCCAGTAAATTATTCTTTTCATCGTGATAGATGATTTGGCTGAAAAAATCAGTTGGCTGTGCGGGCACCGCGAATACCATACACATAGCTGCGCCCGGGGCCCACACTGCTACCACGATACGAGGTACGGGTGAAGGCTCCGGCATTGGTTGTTTCCCACCAGCTGCCACCCCGCACAATCATGCC
>JALOMC010000059.1 GCA_025455665.1 Chitinophagaceae bacterium
GTTGCGGCGGAAAGTATTGTTGTTGTAATTGATGGGGGAGTTCGGATCGTTGGGGTTGGGCATGGCCCATGCCGGCGGCTTGGGCGATGTACGACAGTCACCGATGCTGAAGTTTTCACACATATTGATGGAGCTATCGTAGGCCAGCTCGCCAAACTGCCAGATGAGCTTGGGCCCAGGCGTGGTAAACAGGAAAGCGGCCACAGCTTGTAAGCGGCGGGTGTATACACTTACCAGACGGGTGTTGTGGCCCGGGTTTGATGTATTGCCAAAGCGTACGTTTTTGAATGCCAGCCGCTCTTCATCGTGGCTTTCGGCATAGGCCATCAGGTGCGGTACATTGTTGGCACCAAAGCTGCTCCACCGCGTGGTATGAAATGCACGTGAAAAATTTGAGTTGGGTATAAAGCCCATGCTGGCTTCGTTGTACTGGTCGGTCATTTTGCCCCACAGCAGCATGCCCCGCTTGGCCAGCTCGGCTTCTTCGTCATCATTGCCCAGGTGCTCCAGTATCATGTAGGCGCCATTGGCAATGGTTTGCGATTGGTCGTAGATGCGCTGCCAAATGTTGACCCGGCTTTGGTCGAAGTTATTCCAGTTGCCTACATTACAGTTGCCGCCATTGTTGTCGCAGGTTTGCACCTGGGTAAAGCCCTTGCTCAGGTCCCAGCGGAAACCATCCAGCTTGTACTTTACCAGCCAGTGCCGCATCACATCTTCTACAAACTTGATGGTAGCTGGTGCTTCGTGGTTCATATCAAAACCTACGTTGAACGCATGCCTTGCAGCTGGGTTGAACCATGGGCTATTGCTGGCTGGCCTGTTGTTGGCGGCGTCCCAGTACATCTGCACCATCGGGCTTTGGCCAAACTGGTGGTTCAGCACCATATCCATGATGACGGCAATGCCGCGGCCATGGCAGCTGTCAATAAACTCACGCAGCTGGTTTTCGGGGCCATAAAACTTGTCAACCGCAAACATGTACGAGGGGTTGTAGCCCCAGCTGTTATTGCCTTCAAACTCGTTGAAGGGCATTATATGAATGGCATTCACGCCCAGCCGGCTGATGTAGCTAAGTGTATCCCGCAAAGTCTTCCAGTCGTTGCGGGCCAAAAAGTCGCGTACCAGCAGTTCGTACACTATGATGTTGCGCTTGTCGGGGCGAACAAAATTGGCAGTAGCGCTGCTCCAGTTATAGGTGGCTTTGCCCGGCTCCAACACACTAACAATACCGCTGGCTTTACCTGTGGGGTATGGCTTCAGGTTGGGGTAGCGGTCGGTATAAGGTGCCACATTTATCCAAGGGTCATTAAAGGGGTCCAGCACCTTTTCAGTCATGTAGTCGGCCACTCGCAATTGGCCGTCAATCACGTACTGATAAGCATACTCCTGACCTGGCGTCAGGCCGTTGATGGTAACCCAATACCGCAGGCCATCGGGCGTACGTTTCATCTGGTGCTGCAGGGTCTGCTTCCAGTCGTTAAAATCACCTACCACCGCAGCTGTGCTTTTGTTGGGCGCATACAGTACCAGGGTTACAGAGGTGTTATCGTTGCTATAGTTGGCTCCATCTTGCGCCCCGGTCGGCAATGCTTCAATTTGCGCAGCCGGTGTTACAAAAAACTCAACACTGTCTACTACAGGTGCACCGCCGTTGTCAGCTTCGAGGCGTATTACCTGCGTACCAGCCGAGCTAAGCACAGGGCTGGCCGATAGGCTGGTAACGCCCGTTTGACTGGCTATTTGCGTGCCATTGAACAGCAGGCGCATATTGGCACTGGTGCTGGCATTGCCAGTAATATTGAATGTTTGACCCACATTGGCAGTAATAGGCTCGATAGAGCGGATAAATGTGGGCTGGCTGAACGGAACCGTGATGCGAGCCTGCAAACCCGCCGGCACGACATCTATGTACATGTCGCTGCCATCGGTATTGCGCTGCACCCGGGTGCCAGCGCCATTCCTGAACAGGATGGCAATTTTCTGAATTTGTTCGCCACCCGGCACAGCGTAAAAATTGCGGACATCGGTGATGGTAAATTGCCACCGATTATTGCCCAGCGAAGTGGCCTGCAGCGAGGGATTTGGCTGGTTGAAATTCTGATTAAACTTGACGTAGCGCCACGAAGTAGGGGTGGCACTCAAATTGGTGATAACGCCGGTGTGCACATACACATCAGCGGCAGCCTGGCCCAGCAGGCCCTTGTTGCCGAAATTGGCGTCCAGGGTCACAGTAACGGTGGCATTCTCCGTTACAAAGGCGGGGTTGGTAGCAATAAGTTGGGCAGAGGCGGCTACTACGGCCACCATCAGTACCAAAAGGACGGATAGTCGTTTTTTCATACGCAAGCTTCAGTTTACTCCGGTTGTTTCAAGGGGTTCGGTAAGTAAAACTGCAAACGATTGCAAACATCGGGTAACAAAAATGTGTATTTTTTACACAATTGCAAGGAAATTTTTGTCTTTCGAACCAAATTGGCTGTTTCGGTTCAACAAAAAGTGGGCATCAGAAATCAATGCCGATCCACTTGCGCTTGCTTTTTTCGTACTTGTCGAAATTGAACTGGTAGAGTTTGCCGGGCCGGTGCTTTACATCGGTTTCCAGTTCGCCGGTGTCTACCAAAAAATCCATACTGAAAAACTTCTTGCGGAAGTTGCGGCGGTCGAGTTCCACGTTCAATATGGCTTCGTACAGGTTTTGCAGCTCTCGCAGCGAAAACTTTTCGGGCAGCAGATTGAAGCCCAGCGGATGCTCCTGGATGCGCTTTTGCAACCAGCTATAACAGGCGTCCAGTATCTCTTTATGGTCAAAAGCCATTTCCTTCAGGGTCTTCACCGTGTGCCAGTGCAGCTCATTATCGGTTATCTGCAGCTCGTGGTCGCGAATGTTGAGCAGCGAGCAGTAAGCCACCGTCACCACCCGTCCACCGGGGTGGCGGTCTACCCGGCTAAAGGCCTGCACCTGCTTCAGGTATACATTGGTCATGCCGGTACGCTCCAGCAGTACCCTGTCGGCTGCGGCATCCAGCTCTTCATTTTCGTGCACCACATCGCCCAGCAAGCTCCATTTGCCCTGATAGGTTTCCAGATCGGAGCGTATCAGCAGCACCTTCAGCTTGTTTTCATCGAACCCAAAAATGACGCAATCCACGGTCAGGTGCACCTGGGGATAGCCCTTTACCAGCTGTACCGCATCTTGTATCATGGTTACTTTTTGGCTGGCAGGCATACTCGAAGCATTTTTCATAGGACAGCAATACTGACGCCCTGACAAGGCCACACCGGCGGCGGTAGTACAGGCAGACAAAGCGTACCGGCGAAGCTACCAACAATGTGTATTATTTACATAAAAATGTACGACTACGGCCTTTAGAATCTAAACACAACGCCGGCCGACTGCTATGCAGCACATTTTGTTATTTCGCCAGCGCCATGATGACCAAGCCCGATACCACTGCCAGCATGCAGGCTGCCACTACTCAATGGCTGCAGTCTGCCGCCCCCGCCACTGCGCACCAAACCGAGCAACTCAGGGAGGTGTTGCGTTTTCACGAGCACCGCTACTATGTGCTGAATGATCCGCTGATAGCCGACAACGAGTACGACCACCTGTACAAGCTGCTACAGCAGACAGAGCTGGCCCACCCCGAATGGGTGACCCCCACCTCGCCCACCCAACGGGTAGGCAGCAGCCTCAATAGCAGTTTTGCCAGCGTGAGCCACCTGGTACCTATGCTAAGCCTGGATAATAGCTACAATGCCGAAGACCTGCTGGACTTTGACCGGCGGGTACGTGAACTGAGCGGGCTGAGCGAAGTAACCTACTGCGTGGAGCCCAAGTTTGACGGTGCCAGCATGAGTGTGATTTACGAAAACGACCAGCTGGTGCGCAGTGCCACCCGTGGTGATGGGGTGCAGGGCGATGACATTACTACCAACAGCAAGCAAATACGAAGCATACCGCTGGCGGCCGCCTTTAGCCGCTACGGCATACAGCAGGTAGAAATACGAGGCGAGGTGCTGATGAGCAAAAAGAACTTCGCTTTGTACAACAGTAAGCTGGCAGAAGAAGGCATTCCACCATTGGCCAACCCCCGCAACGCCGCGGCTGGCTCGCTACGTATGAAAGATCCGCAGGAAGTAGGCCGCCGCAACCTCGAGGCCTTCCTGTACCATGTGGCTTTTTATACCACTACTGCCGACGGTTTGGTACCCACCACCCACAGCGGCATGCTGGAAATGCTGTGGCAATTAGGCTTCAGAAGCCCACAACAGGAAAAGCGGGTGCTGCAGGGCATTCAGGCGGTAATTGACTACTGCCTGGCATTTGAAGCCCGACGCGACGACCTGCCTTATGAAATAGATGGCATGGTGATAAAGGTAGACGACCTGCAGCGGCAAGAGCAGCTGGGGCAAACCACCCACCACCCCCGCTGGGCCATTGCCTATAAATTCAAGGCCCGCCAGGCCATCAGCACTTTGCGAGGCGTAGAATTTCAGGTGGGGCGTACTGGCGCCGTTACGCCTGTGGCCAAGCTGGATCCTGTAGGAATTGGTGGCGTTACCGTCAGCAGCATCAGCATTCACAACCAGGACTATATAGCAGAAAAAGACCTGCTGCTGGGCGACCAGGTACTGATAGAACGTGCCGGTGATGTAATACCCCAAATTGTACGATCGCTGCCCGACAAACGAAACGGTACTCAACAGCCGATACATTTTCCTACCCACTGCCCTGTATGCCAAAGCCAGCTGGCCAAAGAAGCCGATGAAGCAGTGTGGCGCTGCATTAATATTGAATGCCCTGCACAAGTAGTGGAGCGCATCATTCACTTTGTAAGTAAAGATGCGCTTGACATTCGCAGCTTTGGCGAGCAGCAGGTGCGCCGGTTTTATGAGCTGGGGCTGCTAAAAGACATACCGGGCCTGTACAAGCTGGACTACGAAGCTATTGGACAGTTGGATGGCTTTGGCACCAAATCTATTGCCAACCTGCGCAGCTCGCTGGAGGCCAGCAAGCAGCAGCCGCTGCACCGCCTGATATACGGCCTGGGCATACGGCATGTGGGCGAAACGATGGCAAAAACACTGGCCCGTTCGGTACAGCACCTGAACGATTTGCGGGAACGAAGTGCCGAACAACTGTTGACCCTGGAAGACGTGGGACCCAAAGTGGCCGCCAGCATTGCCGGCTTTTTTGCCAATGCGCAAAACCTGCAAATGCTGGATGAACTGGCCCACCTGGGGCTGAACCTACAGCAGCAGGAAGCTGCGCCCACAACTGGCGGTGCGCTGACCGGCAAAACATTTCTCTTTACGGGTACGCTCGAAAAATTTAAACGCCAGCAAGCCGAGCTACAAGTGGAGGAAAAAGGCGGACAGATACTGGGCGGCGTAAGCAGCAAGCTAAACTACCTGGTAGTAGGGGCCGATGCTGGCAGCAAGCTGGAAAAAGCGAAAAAAATTCCATCCATTATCATTTTGACTGAAGATGAGTTTTTGGCACTGTTGGCAGCCGAACAAGGCTGACGAAAGGCTGTTATTGAGCCGGCCGGTTCTTCTTTATTTTATGAAATAACCTCTCACACATGCTACAAAAAGCGACGCTCCAGTTTTTGGCATCCTTGAAAAAGAACAACAGCAAGCCTTGGTTTGATGCTAACCGACAAAAGTACGAGGCTGCCAAAGCCGATTTTTTGCAGCTAACGCAAACTGTGCTGGAAGGTGTAGCCAGTTTTGACAACAGCGTACAGCATTTACAACCCAAAGACTGTGTGTTTCGCATTAACCGTGATGTACGGTTCAGCAAAAACAAAGCGCCGTACAAAACCAACATGGCCATGTACCTGTCGAAAGGCGGCAAAAAGGCCCTCGACTGTGCGGGATACTATCTGCACATAGAGCCGGGGGCGGCGTTTATGGCGGGTGGCATATGGATGCCCATGGCTCCCGAACTGAAAAAAATACGGCAAGAAATAGACTACAGTTTCGCTGATTTGCAACAGCTGCTGAAAGCAAAATCATTCAAGCAGGTGTATGGCGACCTGGAACGCAGCGAACAGGTAATGCTGACGCGGCCCCCTAAAGGCTACGAAGCAGACAATGAAGCAATTGAATACCTGAAGCTGAAAAGCTTTATTGCGCAGGCACCGCTGCCCGATGCCTTGCTGAGCAGCCAACAATTGGCTACGCAAATTGTGAAGCAATTCGCCACGCTTTATCCCCTCATTCAGTTCCTCAACCGTGCGCTTGACCATGAAGAATAAAAAAAGGGAAGCGGTTGCTTCCCTTTTTTATGAATAGGCGTTTTTTGGCCAATGAACTAGTTGCGCAGCAGCAAGTAAATAATGGTGGCAAGACCCAGTATCACCAGGAAGCCAAACAAACCGAACAACCATACGCCAATAGCGGCGGCTACTACTGCCAGCAAAATGAACAGCCACATATCCATGCCGGCGACCGTATCGCCAAAACGATGCTTTTTGCTAAACATCGATTTGAACTTTTGACCGAGGGCCTGCCACACCAGTTTGCGGCGCAGCTGGCGGTACTGGCGACGGGCGGCTTTGCTCATACTGGCACCGGCCACGGCACCCATCATCAGCAGCATCACATCGGCCGAGGAGATGCCAGAAGCGGGTGCTGGTGGCGGAGGAGTAGTTGCCTGAGAGGTAACGGATACGAACGACATACAATGAGAGTTTTGATGATTGAAGATTGCTTGCGATATGCTGCAAAATAAGGGCCGCTATGCACACAATACACAGCATGGGTAAAACTGATATCAATACAGCCTACAACACACCGCTTGCCAGCAAATGCTCGGCTATTTGTACCGCATTAGTAGCAGCGCCTTTGCGCAGGTTATCGCTTACTATCCAGCAGTTCAGTGTGTTGGGCTGTGTTTCGTCCCGGCGAATGCGACCTACAAATGTTTCGTCTTTATCGTGTGCATTCAGCGGCATGGGATACACCTGATTGGCAGGATCATCTTCTACCACTACACCCGGTGCAGCGGCCAGCAAAGCCCGTACCTCTGCTAAATCAAAATCATTTTCAAATTCGATGTTCACGCTTTCGCTGTGGCCGCCCATTACTGGTATACGCACGGTAGTGGCTGTCACACGTATACTATCATCGCCCATGATCTTTTTGGTTTCATTTACCATTTTCATTTCCTCTTTGGTGTAACCATTATCCATGAATACATCAATCTGAGGAATGACATTCAAATCGATGGGGTATTTGTAGGCCATTTCGCCACTTAGGCCCTGCCGCTCATTCATCAGCTGCGATACTGCCTTTACGCCGGTGCCAGTCACACTTTGGTAGGTACTTACCACTACCCGCTTTATCCGGTATTTATCGTGCAGCGGCTTCAGCACCAGCACCATTTGTATGGTAGAGCAATTGGGGTTGGCAATAATTTTATCGGCCGCTGTCAGTACATGGCCATTTACTTCGGGCACTACCAGCTTTTTGTCGGGGTCCATGCGCCAGGCCGATGAGTTATCAATCACTGTAATACCAGCAGCTGCAAACTGTGGTGCCAAAGCCAGCGAGGTACTGCCACCCGCCGAAAACAGCGCCACCTGTGGTTTGGCCGCAATGGCGTCTTCGGCCGACACTACCTTGTATGCCTGCCCTTTGAATACCACTTCTTTGCCGACCGATTTGGCACTGGCCACCGGCAACAGTTCAGTGACCGGAAAATTGCGCTGCTCCAATACCTGCAGCATTTTGGTTCCTACGAGGCCTGTAGCCCCTACTACTGCTACTTTCATGTGTTTTCGATTGCTTGTTATTTGATACTTGATGGAGTTTTTTGAACAAAGGGGCTGAAATGAAAACAGCCTTCCGGGCTTACCGGAAGGCTGTAGTTATGTAGTAGCACACAGATACACATACATCAGCTTCCGGCCAGGGTCGGTTTTTTGCTGTGTTTTATGTGCTTCATCGCCGTCATTTCGGGTGCAAAGAAAAGGGGAAAGCCCACTTCTGCCAAAAAAATGGATGCAGCCAGCTACAACGATCCACCGGGGATGTAAGTACTGGCCAGGAAGTTTTCCCGTACAAAGGTTTTGCCGCTCATTATTTCCATCATCCGGCTGAAGCTGAGTTTTCCTAAATCGTATCCACTTGTTTTCACAAACGCTATTTCCGGTGAAAAAAGCGTAGGCAAAAAGCCGTTGCTGATAGTAAGCAAGGCTGCATCGTCTGGCAGTTTCATTTGCAATTGATTCAGGCCTTTGAGCACCCCACACATAATTTCATCACTCATACTGAATACCGATGCAAAAGCCTTGCCGTGTATTTGAAAATACTGCACGGTGTGCCGAACAGCTTCATCGGCATGCTCGGCATAGCAAATGGTCAACTTGTTGAGTGTTCCGGCTTCGCGACATACATCAGTAAAGCCTTTTTCGCGACGCTGCGTAATGGACAACTGCGCATTGCCAAAGATAGCCAGCACCGGCGCCTTGCGATGTTTGAGCAATAGCTCGGCCGCTTGCCGCCCCGTGTCATAATCGGCTATCGATACTTTGTTAAACGTCTCATCGGCGGGCACCTTGTCGAAAAATACAAGCGGGATATCTACCGTTTCCAACTTCTTGAAAGGCTGCATGTGGGCGGTTCGGCTGGTGAGGGCTACAAATATGCCCGCCACGTGGTTATGCCGGCAAAGGCGCAGGTTTTGCTCTTCTACGTCCGGGTCGTTCATCGATTGCAGGATCATCAGGGTGTAGCCCATTCGCCGGGCATCTTCTTCTACCGCTTGTATAAATGAGTGGTAGAAATAATTGCTGATTTCGGGTACCACTACTGCAAACACATTGGAGTGCTTTTTGCGCAGGTTGACGGCAAATGCGTTCGGCTCATAATCGAGCATGGCAGCCAATTCCTTCACCCGCCGTTTGGTCTCAGGCGCTACATCGGGGTGGTCCTTCAGCGCACGGCTTACCGTAGAAATGCTGATGTTCAGGTGGTCGGATATCTTTTTAAGCGTGGCGGTAGTCTTCATAGGCAATAGCAAGGGACAGGGGGCCTGCTGCAGGCACAATGGTGCGGCGTCGTTGTCGCCCGGTTAGTGTTGGAGGCATAAACATACAACCTTCACCGTTTTGCCCACCACAATTATTCCCGCAAACGTTTGTGATATGCTTTGCGACCAGCTTTTGGATTTTTTCACAAGAAAGTTTGGCTGTTCTGTTAATTTTAAAATAATTTGTTATCGGAAACGAGTTGCCTGCTACCAGATTGCCTGCCGAAAAATTAGTGATCTAATTTTTTTTGACCCTTTTGGGTGTGTACAATCGACACGGTAACGATTTCGGAATCAATGCTTTTCTTATTGTTCACATAAAAAACGACCAAACAATTCTTGCTTATGAAACGTAAAATGGCGCCCCTGCTATGGGGGCTTCTGGCTGGATTGCTATGCCTTGCATTGCCAGCAGCAGCACAAAACAAGACGGTGACTGGTAAGGTGACAGACGCTCAGGGAGGAGCAGCGCTGTTCGGCGTATCAGTATCGGTAAAAGGCGAAAAAACGGGCACTTCCACTGGTGCCGATGGTCGATTCAGCATCAGCGTACCTGCAGGTAGCACATTGGTTTTCAGCTCAGTAGGCTTTGCCACGCAAGAAATTGCGGTGGGCGACCGCAGCGAAATCAACGTGACGATGAGTGCAGCTGCTGCCAACAATCTGAACGAGGTGATAGTGGTGGGTTATGGTACCCGGAAGATCAAGGACCTGACCGGTTCGGTATCAAACATCACCACCAAAGACTTCAACAAGGGCCAGATTGCCAGTCCGGAACAATTGCTGGAGGGCCGAACTCCTGGTGTC
>JALOMC010000399.1 GCA_025455665.1 Chitinophagaceae bacterium
GGCAGGCTCCAGCCCACCGCCAGCACGGCCGATATAGCATACACCGGCCACCAGGCCAGCGCTGGCAGCGTCAGCAGCAGGTAGCTCAGCAGCGCTTTCCACCACACGGCCCAGGCGAGTAAGAAGTTTGTATTCATAAAAAGTACTTTGTATTTCAAAGTGTAGATGAAAAAAAATTTAGCCCGGCTGGGCCCCGCGGATCATGGCTTCCAGCGCATCCAGGTGCTGGCGAAAGGCTTTTTCGCCGGCCTTGGTCACGCTGTAAGTGGTATTGGTTTTGCGCCCCACAAAGCCCTTGTGTACTTTGATGTAGCCATTTTCTTCCAGTCCTTTCAGGTGGCTGGCCAGGTTGCCATCGGTCACCTGCAGCAGCTCTTTCAGGTCGTTGTAGCTCACTTCGGCATTCACCATCAGGGCACTCATAATGCCCAGGCGGATGCGGCTATCAAACACCTTGTTCAGATTCGCTATGTTGATGGGAGCTGGCAATGAGGTAATAGAAGTAAGTGAAAAATCAGTTCAAACTTTCGGGATCAGACAGCCGCTGATGGGCGCTCATGCTTCCACCACATGATGAGACCGTACACGATGTGCAAGATGCCGAAACCAAAGGCCCAAAAATAGAGGCCATAGCCGGTGAACAGCAGGTTGAGCAGGCCGGTAGCCAACTGCCCATAGCCCAGCCAGCGTATTTCGCCCAGGGTGTAGCGGCTGGCGCTTACCAGCCCCAACCCGTAAAACAGCAGGCAGCCCGGCGCTATCAGTCCAAACGCACCAGCCTGCATGAGGGTGAGCATGTACACGCCTCCCACCCCCAGCGGCAGGCCCAGTGCCCAGCTCAGCCGCCGGCTGGTAGGCCCCCACAGGGCGGTGTTGGTTTTGCGGCTGCGCATCCAGGTAAAAAAGAAGGCCGTAAGCAAGGCCCCCGCCAGTGTGAGCAGGGCAATAATGACCAGCCGATCGGACCCGATATAGGCCGCAAGCGGAATACCCTCCACCTCGTACTCAGCCGGCTGATACGCCATTTTGCGCAGGCTACTATGGTTTTGTACACCCTGCTGTATAATGCCGTGGGCAAACCAGGCACCCACCAGAGCACAGCAGCCGGCGGCCACGCCACTCCAACCACTCAGGCTCAAAAAGCGGCTGCTGCGGTCCATCATCTTCCGGATGTCTTGCAGCGCCTGCAGCGATTCTTGCTGATCCGTCATAAAAGCACTTTGTATTTCAAAGTACAGGAAAGAAAGTCGGATGTCCAAAGGATGGCGGAAAAAAATTTTGAGCCCCGCCGCTTCGCCGCCCGATCGGTACAACCAAACAGCCCCACCCCCTATCTTGCGGCCATGCTTTTTCCCGATGTGATAGCGCAGGCCGATACCCGGCAGCACCTGCTGGACCTGGTGGCACACAACCGCCTGAGCCATGCTCTGCTGCTGGTAGGCAAAGAGGGCAGCGGCATCCTGCCCCTGGCGGTGAACTTTGGGCAATATGTGGTAAGCCAGCCCTCGGAGAAAGCAGCCGCCCCACCGCCCGATTTGTTTGGCGCAGCCCCCACCGACCTGTTTGGCGAGCCTGCCGCGGCACCAGCTCCCCTCGCCCTTCAGGGTGAGGGACGGGAGGGTGAGGGTATTGACCCCCTGGCGGCCCAACTGCTGCACCCCGATCTGCATTTCAGCTTTCCGGTGCTGGCCCGCAAGCCGGGCGACAAGCCCACCGCCAATGATTATATCGCCGAGTTCCGGGAGTTTTTCAAGCTGTACCCCTACGGCAATGGTTTCGACTGGCTGCAATACATCAAAGCCGAGAATCGCCAGGGAAACATTACCGCCGAAGAGTGCAACGATATCATCCGCAAACTGAGCCTCAAAACCTTTAAGGCCCGCTACAAGGTGCTGGTGATGTGGCTGCCCGAGTACCTGGGCAAAGAGGGCAACAAGCTGCTGAAGCTGATAGAAGAACCGCCACCTGATACCCTCTTCATTCTGGCCTCAGAAGACGAAAACGCCATTTTGCCCACCATCCTCAGCCGCTGCCAAACCATACGGGTGCCGCCGCTGACCGAGGCCGATATAGCCGATGCCCTGGTAAGCCGCTGCGGTGCCGACCAAGCCACCGCCATGCAGCTGGCCCTGGTGGCCGATGGCAACTACCACGAGGCCCTGCAGCTGTACCAGCACAACGATGAAGACCTGAATGGCCTGCTACGCGACTGGCTGAATGCCGCCCTGCTGAAGGGGCCCAAGCAGCACGAACGATTTGATAAGCAGATACAATTTGCCGATGCGGTGAGCCGCCTGGGCCGCGAACGCCAGAAGCAACTGCTGCGCTACTTTATACAGCTGATAGAGCAAAGCATACGGCTGCGCCTGATAGGCGAAGACAAGCTGCACCTGCCCCCCGCCGAAAAAGACTTTGCGCAACGCCTCAACAAATTCAGCGGGCTGGGCCAGCAAAAAGCCATGGCCGACGAGCTGGAGCGGGCCGTGTACTACATCGAGCGAAACGCCAACGCCAAAATGCTGTTTCAGGCACTGACGCTCAAGCTGCGCTACATCGTGCTGGACAAGCTGGTGCTGGAGCGG
>JALOMC010000400.1 GCA_025455665.1 Chitinophagaceae bacterium
GCATGCAGGCTGTAGCTGCGTAGCCAGCGCTGTACGCCGGCTGCCGGCGGATAAGCACCGGCCAAATTGGTACGCAGGCGGGTAAGGCCGCGTTGTTGCAAAAAGCTGGTTTGGCTGGTGCCAAAGGCTTTTCCATCTTGCTGCTGCTGGCCGTTTATCAGCGGCAGGTTGTGATAGGCCGATTGCATGATCCAGTTAGCATAGCGGTCTTTGCCAAACGATTGTTTTCGATAGGCTTCGCGGCCCACATCTATCAGCACAGGTTGTTCGTTGTAAAATACGATGGCGCTGCCGGCATCATTGTGGCCATGGCTCCAGCCATTGTGCCCGGCTTTGATACCGAGGTACCAGCCTTGTGGCCAGTTCTTTTTTGGGCAGCCAGTGGGTGCCTTTATCGGGCTGTGCACCAGCAAAGCTTAGTATGCGTTCGCGGTCGTTTACATTTTGTAGCAGCACCTGCAGATAGTCGTGTTGTATGGCGGCTTGGGGCCAACCCTGCCGCAGGGCTAGTTCCTTTCCAAAAGCCATCAAAGTGCTGTCTTCGATGGCCGCACCGTAGCGGTATACGATGCCGGCATCCGGGCGCAGCCGGGCCGGTGCATCTGAGTAGTTGAAATAGTAGTCGCCGGCTACATGCGCCAGCATAATGAAGCGGCCCATGGCTTTGATGCGGGGTAGCTGCCACGCCTGCAAGCGGCCGCCTGTAATGCGTTGTAGTATGTCGAGATACGGTTGCAGGTAGCCGGCCGCCCTGTTCCAGTAAGAGGGGCCTTCTTCGCACACGCCATCATCTTCGTAGGTGGCCAAAAAAAGATCGGTGGTTTCAATGGTTTTGTAAATGCCCTGCAGCCGTTTGGCGGGGTCGGTTTCCATCAGCAGGATGCACTGCAGCAGGTTGTAGTTGCACCAAATGGTCCAGTTGTTGGGCCGGGCGGTGGTTTGGTAGCCCATCCACCAATAGTCGGTACGGGTGTAGTAGGGCTGCAGCATGCGGCGCTGTATTTCCACTTGTACGCGGCGGCCAATGGCGGGGCTCATCGCATCGAGCGGCTGGCGCAGCAAGTGGGTGGTATAGGCCAGTAGTACCGCCAGGTTGCTGCCAGCTATGTCGATGATGGGGTCTTCTACATCGGGCACGCTGGTTTGCTGCCGCTGCAGGTACAGGTGGGCCGAGGCGGCCCAGGTGCTCATTTCGCAAAAAAAGAAAAGCCCGTTGGCAATCTCCGGAATAAAGCGGCCCTTGCCTTCGGCCAGCTCCGCCAGTACCAGGCTTTTCAGGCGCTGTACATTGTGGCCGGCAGGCGTTTCCATGGGTTCGCGGCTGCCCGTTTGCTCGTAGGCCCTGTAGGCCTGCAGTAGTATGGGCTGCCAGCTTTGTGCCAGTGCTTGTTCGCCTTGCTGTATCCATGGGCGGCTGAGGCTGGCGGGTATGCGCTGCCAGGCCACACGGTTGGAGTAGGCAGGCAGATGGTGCCAGGCAGCTTGTGTATCCAGGCTTTGTGCCAGTTGCTCTTTGCTCAGCAGGCTGGTGAGCAGCGCCGGGCTGGCGGGCTGTGCCGTTGTAGCATTGATCTGCCACAAGCAGGTTATCAGTATCCAAAACTTTATACGTGCCATGATGCGTACAGCTGAAGAGGGAATGTGCCAAAAAGCAAACGGGCATTTATAACAAGTACAAATGCCCGCTGCCGTCGATATAAAAAACACTAACTGCGCATTCGCTTAGTTGCCAGCGTTCGGATTGATATTGGTTTCAAATGCCGGAATAGGGAAACCAAAGTTGGGGCTGCGCCAATCGAGCGCCCCTACACCACTGCGGTCGCCGGGCGGAATATTGATCCCCACTGCTTGCAAGTAAAACACACGATCTTGCTCAAACGCCATTTCGCGGCGACGCTCAATGTGTATCATGTTTTCTGTCACATCTGCTTCGGCTACAGCGGGCAAGCCTGCACGGGTGCGCACCGCATTCAGGTCGGCAGCAGCGCCGGTGCGGTCACCTTCCCGCAGCCGTATAAAGGCACGGGTCAGGTACAGCTCGGCAGAGCGCATCAGCGGAAAACTGGTGAGGTTGTTATTGCCACCGGGCCAGCGGTTGAACTTGTTGCACCACAGGTAGGTGCGGGTATAGCCGGTGTACTCAGGCCGCGGATCGAAGCCGGCCGGAATGGCCCGCCACAACTGCGCCAGGCGGCGGTCGGTGCTGGTGAGTACAAAGTTGTTGGCCGTAGGAATAACAGCCGGCGGCCGGTTAGCTGGCAGGGCTGTAATGGTGTATGCGCTGGTGCCCCAACCTACTTCATTGGTAAACGCATCGCTGGCTGAGAGAATACGACCACCGTTGATGTTGTTATTGCCACGGCTGGTAAAGCCCATAAAGGCGCCTTGTACCGTACCCTTCCACTGCTGCTGCGAGGTGCTGTACTGTACATACTGCCATACCACTTCGCGGCCACGCTGGTTCAGGCCACTTTTGTTCCAGGCTTCAATGGGTGCTTCGGTCAGCGTGTAGCGGTTGCTGTTCAGTACGGTATCGGCTTGCAGGCGTGCCTTGGCAAAGTCCTTCATTTGGAAATACACACGGGCCAGCAAAAAGCGGGCAGCATCGCGGGTAGCACGGTCCTGGTACTCAATGGGGTCGATGCCATTGCGGAAGCCATCTGGCAATAGCTGAATGGCTGTCAGCAGGTCGCTTACCAGCAGGTCGTACACCTCTTTCACTGTAGAGCGGCTACGGTTGGGGAAGGGATCCTTCGAAGGTTCAGTCATGAGCGGGATGGCCCTTGCTTCATTGCCGGCAGTAGCACCA
>JALOMC010000401.1 GCA_025455665.1 Chitinophagaceae bacterium
GCTGGCCTGGTGTGTGCGTTTCCGGCCGAAACGGTTTGCATTTATCGCCTGGTAAAAGCAGGAAGATTGCAGGAGGCGATGGCCATTTACCGTTGGTTTATGCCTTTGCTCGAGCTGGATATTCACCCCAAATTGGTGCAGTACATCAAACTTTGCGAAACCAAAACCGGCCTTGGCAGCGAGTATGTGCGGGCACCACGGCTGCGGCTGGTAGGCGAGGAGCGCCAGCGCATTGAAGCCATCATTGATACAGCATTGGCCGAGCGGCCTTCTTTGCCCGATTACATGGGGTAAGTGTTTTTTTTACTGCCTTACTTTTTTGAAAATAAATACATGACTTCTCATTTTCCAGACGCTACACCGAAGGAGATAGCGGAGGCCCTTCAGCAAATGCAGGCCGCCGCACCGGCCCTGGCTGCTACCACCCTGGCACAGCGTGCCGACCTGATGTACAGTATAGCCGATCTATTGGAGCAAAGCGGCGATGCCTTGCTGCAGCTCACGATGGAAGAAACGCATTTGCCCGAAGCCCGGCTGCGTGGCGAGCGGGCCCGCACCGTATTTCAGTGGCGCAACTATGCCGATGCCTGCCGCCGTGGCGATTGGCTGGAGGTACGCATTGACACGGCCGATGCCGGCAAAACGCCGCCCAAGCCCGATCTGCGCAAAATGAATGTGCCAATCGGGCCCGTGTTGGTGTTTGGTGCCAGCAATTTTCCGTACGCCTATTCTACCGCCGGTGGCGATACCGCCAGCGCTTTTGCAGCCGGCTGCCCGGTGGTGCTCAAGGCGCATCCGGCGCATGCCCGTACCAGCGAGGCGGTAGCGGCCGTGGTGCGGCAGGGCTTGCAAAAGCATGGTCTGCCTGCGGAGCTTTTTGTGCACTTGCACGGCAGCGGCACCGAAGTGGGTCAGGCCTTGGTAAAGCATCCTGCTATCAAAGCGGTCGGTTTCACCGGTTCTTTTGCAGGCGGCAAAGCCTTGTTTGATGCGGCCAATCAGCGGCCGGAGCCGATCCCCGTTTTTGCTGAAATGGGCAGCGTGAATCCGGTGTTTTTGTTGCCCGATAAGTTGGCCACCGATGACACCGCTGTGGCACAGCAATATGCTGCTTCTATTACCCTGGGGGTAGGGCAGTTTTGTACCAATCCGGGCTTACTTATCGGTATAGCCGGCGAGGCGTTTGATGTGTTTGCGGCTACCTTGTCGGAGGCTATTGGTCAGGTGGCTGCCGGCGCCATGCTGCACCAGGGCATTGCCGACGCGTTTGAGAAGAATAAAGCGCAAGCATTGGCACAGCGTGGTGTGCAGCTTTGGGCGAATGGCCAACCAGGGCAGCGTGAGTTGCAGGCCAGTGCGACGATTGCTCTTGTGAGTGCTGCGGACTTTCTGCAACAGCCGGCATTGCATCACGAAGTGTTCGGGCCTTTTTCACTTTTGATAAAATGTGAAGAGACCGCCGACATGTATGCGGTAGCACAAGCCCTGGAAGGACAGTTGACCTGCAGCCTGATGGCCACAGCAGCCGACCTCGAAACGTATGCCGATTTGCTGCCCATTGTAAGCAGCAAGTGCGGCCGGCTGGTGCTGAATGGGGTACCTACGGGAGTAGAAGTATGTCAGGCTATGCAGCATGGCGGTCCGTATCCGGCCAGCACCGATAGCCGTTTTGGTAGCGTAGGTGCCGATGCCATCCGTCGTTTTTGCCGGCCGTTGGCCTATCAAAACTGGCCAGACGAATACCTGCCGGCTGCGCTGCAAAACAGCAACCCCTGGCAGCTGTGGCGAAGTGTGAATGGTACCTGGAATAACGAGCCTTTGTGACATAGAGAATGTACAGCATGATGAAAAAAATAGCCATGATGGCAGCACTGCTGTTATCAAGTTTTGTGAGTTGGTGCCAGGCTGATGGTGTTCAATCGAAAGCACTGCGCCAGCTGCTGATGCAGCGGGCTGACTATGAAAAGAAAATGCAGGCCGATTCTACCAGGCCGCTGGGCGATTTTTCGGAGCAGCGTTTTGCTGCCGACCGTGCGGTGGCAGCTTTGCAGTTGCAGCAGTTGCGGTCGATGGATACAAGTGGCATGTCGTTCGATGATCAGATCACGTTGCGCCTGTTGAAGTTTACCTTGGAAGACGAGGTGCAGGAGTATGAACTGTTGCGCTACCTGAATCCGATAGTAGCCGATGGTGGTTTCCATATGAATCTGCCGTTTCGGGTACCACGAAGTGTTCGGACGGCGGCAGACGTGCAGCGTTATTTGAGATTATTGTCAGATGTTCCTCGCTTTGTGCAGGAGCATTTTTTACTCATGCGTCGCGGTTTGCAAAAAGGTATTTCACAGCCTGCTGTGGTGGTCAAAAGTTTTGCCGCCAGCTATACCCGCCACCAGGTAGCCATAGCCGAAGAGAGTGTATACTATGCGCCTTTTGCTGCTGCCAGACCCGCCGCCATTGATTCGGCCAGTTGGCAACAATATCAACAGCAGGCGGCGCAACTGGTGATGCAGGTGGTAGTGCCACAGTACAAGGCGATTCAGCAATTTTTTGAAAGCGAGTATATCCCTGCTACCA
>JALOMC010000402.1 GCA_025455665.1 Chitinophagaceae bacterium
AGGGCATCTTCTATCAGCCCACTGTAAAAGTCCATCAGCCGCATGCCCATGGCTTGCACCTGCTGCGGCACTATACTGGCTTCGCTTTGGCCGGGCACGGTGTTTACCTCCAGCATGTAGGGTTGGTCTGCCGCTTCATTGTATATAAAGTCGATACGGATGACCCCGCTGCAGTTGAAAATGCGGTAGATCTTTTTGGCGGCAGCCCGTATTTTCTCGGCCTTGTCTTCGTCCAGCACGGCCGGTGTTATTTCGCGGCTCTTGCCCTGGTATTTGGCTTCAAAATCAAAAAAGTAGTTTTCGCTGATCACCTCCGTCATGGGCAGGGTCATGATCTGGCCCTGCAGGCGGCACACGCCAATGGTAAACTCGCGGCCGGCCACAAATTCTTCTATCAGTACCTGGTCGTCTTCGGCAAAGGCTTTGGCCACGGCAGCTGGCAGGCCGGCGGCATCGGGCACCTTGCTCATGCCAATGGAGCTGCCGCCATTGGCCGGCTTTACAAACACCGGAAACTGCAGCGCAGCGGCCACAGCCTCATAGTCTACCGTTTCGCCTTTGAAATAGTGAAAGCTTTTGGACACCGCAATGCCGCTCATGCCGGCTACCGCCACGGTGTAGCGCTTATTGAAAGTGATGGCACTGCTGGTAGCATCGCAGCTGGTATAGGGCAGGCCCAGCATGTCAAAATAGCCTTGCAGCTTGCCATCTTCGCCGGGGGTGCCGTGTATGCCTATCAGTACCGCATCGAAGCGAACATGCCGATCGGCCATGCGTACGGTAAAGTCTGACCGGTCTACCGCTACCTCGCCGGCGGCGGTGCGGCACCACCAGCCATCGCGGCGTATGTCGATGGTGTGATAATCAAACTTGCTGGTATCGATATTGGCTTCGATGGTGAGAGCACTTTTGTAAGAAATTTGTGCTTCGCCGCTATAGCCGCCGGTTACAAATGCAATGACGGGCTTTGACATACTGGCCTCTGATTTTTGGGCAAAGAAAAGGGCAAAGCCCGCAGCAACCTATTTTTTGGCGCAAACAAAAAGCCGGAGTACGAGCGGTACTTCGGCTTTGGTAGCAGCACATATCAGCTGCCGAATAATCGGGGTGTTACCCCCTCGTGTTGATAGCTGTAAGGTACAAACAAAAACAGCTGGTACATCCACCAGCTGCTTTTATTTTTTGCACCCTTATCAGATGTGCAGTTTTTCTTTTTTGGCCATCAGTTCGTCTACTGTTTCCTGGTAGGCTTCGTCGGGCACGCAGCAGTCTACCGGGCATACCGCCGCACACTGCGGCTCTTCATGAAAGCCCTGGCACTCGGTGCACTTGTTGGGTACAATGTAGTAGGTATCGCTGCTCAGCGGGGCATGTTTGGCATCGGCGGCTACCTCGGTGCCATCCAGCAGGGTATAGCTGCCTTTTACAGTAGTACCATCGCTGATGGCCCACTCTACGCCGCCTTCGTAAATGGCGTTGTTCGGACATTCGGGTTCGCAAGCACCACAGTTGATGCACTCATCGGTTATTTTAATAGCCATAACGTTTCTGGTTTATTTCCAAATATACTTTTGTCCCTTCAAAAATAACAAGCAAAAGTGAATCTGCCTCAACGGATTGAGCTGCTGGTACAGCTGGGTGAATATCTTGTGTCGGACGAGCCGGCCTGGCTGCAGGCACAAGAAAGAGCCCACCGCGAAAATGGTTGGTTTGTGCCCACATTCATCCGGCAATCGGTGCAGGCGCTGGCGCACTCTTTTTTGCAGCGGCCGGCGCTGGAAGCATTTGCAGCGGCCTACCCGGTGGCGCATGGCAGCAGTAGCAAAACGGTGGGCCTGGTCATGGCCGGCAACCTGCCGCTGGTGGGCTTTCACGATTTGCTGTGCGGCTGGCTGGCCGGGCACCGGCTGCGCATCAAGCCTTCTTCAAAAGATGCGGTGCTGATGCAGCACGTGGTCGATTTTTTGCAACAGCGGAGCCCCGAGCCCCTGCTGGAAACAGCAGAGCAACTGAAGGGCTGCGATGCCTACATTGCTACCGGTAGCAACAACAGCAGCCGCTATTTCGACTACTATTTCAAAGCCTACCCCAGCATCATCCGGCGCAACCGCACCTCTATGGCCATTTTAACCGGTCAGGAAACAGCCGCCGACCTGGAGGCATTGAGTTCCGATTTGCTGCAGTATTTCGGGCTGGGCTGCCGCAACGTATCGAAGCTGCTGGTGCCCGAGGACTACGATTTTGTGCCCCTGCTACAAGCCATGGAGCCCTGGCGCTGGATGGCCGATCATAATAAGTTTCGCAACAATTACGACTACAACCTGGCGCTGCACATCCTGAACAACCAGTACTACATGACCAACAGCATTGTGCTACTGGTAGAAAATGAGCAGCTCTACTCCCCCATCAGCCAGGTGCACTTTGGCTACTACAGCAGCCTGCCAGCGCCCGATGCATTGTGGCAGCAATTCGAGCAACAACTGCAGTGCCTGGTAGGTGCGGGTGGCCAGCCTTTTGGCAGCACCCAGCAGCCCGGCCTTACCGATTTTGCTGATGGTGTAGATACCAT
>JALOMC010000403.1 GCA_025455665.1 Chitinophagaceae bacterium
GGCAATATCAAACAATCGACCCAGGAACACCGGGCTGCCCGCCAATATTATGCCAGCGCTATGGCGGCCAACCGCCCCCCGGCAGTAGATAGCGTTCTGTTGTACGAATCGTTTTTGTACATCGGCTCCAGCTACTACCTGGGCAATGTGATAGATAGTGCAAAGTATTATTTTGAGAAGGCTTCGCAGTTGGCCGATACCCTGCCCGATGGAAAACTGCCCGATCAGCAACGCTTGTATAATTCGCTGGGAGCCATTTATTACCTCGGGGGCAACTATGCACAGGCGGCCAACTACTTTAGCAATGCACTGCGCTTTGTGCAGCGCCAGTCGCCCGATTATGAGTACGACTTCGTAAGCATTGTGAGCAATATTGCCACCTGCCGGCAAGAAATGAAAGCCTACGATGAAGCCATCCGGCTGTACAAGAGCTTATTGCCACTGAGTATGCGATCGGAAGTGGTGCGCCAAAATCTGGCTCGCACTTATTTCAAAAAGGGTCGGCTTGATTCGGCTCGGCTTACCTATGCCGGTATCCGGTTTGAAGACGACCTGCTGCGCATAAAATGCATGAACGACCTGGGGCGTATTGAAGAAGCAGCCCGCCAATGGCGAAAAGCAGAAACCTACTTCGATTCGGCCATTCTTATCAACAAGAAAGTGTTTGGTACACTGAAGAACAAGGAACGCGGACTAAGCTACTACTACAAAGCACAGCTGGCGCAAAAACGCGGCTTGACTGATGAAGCTATTTTTTGGTGCAACAGAAGCCTGGAAGAATTATACCTGCAATTCAAAGCGGCTCGACCTGAAGACTTGCCAGCAGACCTGCACCGCACCGTGGCTGCCATTCCTACATTCGAATCGCTTACACTGAAGGCTTCGCTGTTGGGCGAAAAGTATCGCCGCTTTCATAACCGGCAAGATCTGTTTGCAGCTGTGCGTTGCTACAACACGGCCTTTCTCGAAGGCAATTTCATTAAGCGGACATTTGACAATGATGAGGCTCGCATTTTTTTTAATGTAAACTACCAGCCGCTGTATGAGGCCGCCATTGGCGCAGCTTACGAGGCCGCCACGCTGGATGAGTCTTACATCAGCCAGCTGCTTTTTTTTATTGAAAATTATAAAGGCAGCGTGCTGGCACACAACCTGCAGCTGCAGCAGGTACGTGAGCGGGCCGGCATTAACCAGCAAGAGCTGAGCCGCGAAAAGCAATTAAAAGACCTGATAGCCATTTATGCCAGCCGGATCAATGGTACGCAGCAAGATAGTGGCCGACAAACCATGCGAGACCGCTATGTGGCACTGCAGGTAGAGCTATCCAGACTGCAGCAAAAAATGGAGGCAGATGGCGCCACGGCCTACTACCGCTACCAGCAGCCCATGGCCAACCTGACCCTGCCACAGCTGCAGCGGCAGTTGGATGGCGAAACAGCTATACTGTCATTTTTTGTGGGACAGCAGTATGTCTACGTTCTGGCATTTAGCCGGCAACAGGTGCAACTGCACAGGCTGCCCAACAACCCGACACTGCAGCAGTGCTACCAGCAGCTGCAGCAGGCACTTCGGCACCAGCAGCCCGGCATGCGCTACCAGGGTTTGCCCCCGGCCGCAAAGCTGTATCAGCTACTGCTGCTGCCTTGCCAGGGTGTACTACAGCCTTGCAGCCGCTGGGTGCTGCTACCCGATGGTTTTTTGAGCCTGCTACCCTTTGAAGCACTCAGCACCAGCGATAAGGAGCCAGCCTACCTGGTACGCAGGCACCTCATGCAGTATCACTACTCGCTATCGCTGCTGTGGGCCGCGGGTGCCCGGCAGCCATGGTTGCAGTCGCCCGTGGCATTTGCGCCTTTTGCCCACCAGGCAGGGCATGCACAGGGCACGCTGCTGCCACACCTGCCATACAGTGCGAAGGAGGTAGCAGCAGTACCCGGTAAGCGCTGGCTGCATAGTGCGGCTACACTGCCAGCTTTTTTGGAGGTAGCATCGCATGCATCGCTGCTGCACCTGGCCACGCATGCTGGTATAGAGCAGCAGCAGACGGAGGCGGGCTGGATCAGCTTTTATGGCCAGGGTACTGATAGTAGCAGCCAGCTGCTACCGCTACAGCGGGTATACAACATGAACCTGCAGAAAGTGAGGCTGGTGGTACTGAGTGCCTGCGAAACAGGCAATGGCAATACACTGGCCGGCGAAGGTGTGATGAGCCTGGGAAGAGCTTTTTTGTACGCTGGTGCCGAGGCGGTAGCTGCCACCATGTGGAAGGCCGATGACAAGGCCACTGCCTATCTGATGGAGCATTTTTATGCGGGCATTCGCCAAGGAGATACACCAGCTGAGGCTTTGCAACGGGCAAAGCTGGCCTTGCTGGAAGATGAGCAGATAAGCCCGGTACTGAAATCGCCGGCGTACTGGGCCAACTTTGTTTTTGTGGGCCCCATTGAGGCTAGCGAAACTCCACTAGCCTTGGGTAAATTTTGGTGGCTGGCACTGGTGCCGCTACTGGTGCTGGGCGCCTGGTACTGGCGCAAAAAAGCCCGGTCAAACAAATGACCAGGCTTTTGC
>JALOMC010000404.1 GCA_025455665.1 Chitinophagaceae bacterium
TCTTGTGGAGTAAGATGGGGAGGACAGAAATCGTCAAAAGGACTGCCCTCAAGGCAATATGTTACCCACCCGTAGATTGGTGCGCCATCACGCCATAAACACGAATCTCGATCACAAGCTTCCTCAGGCGGCTCATCGCTCTGTGGTGCTGCTATGCAATAGTAATGGTAGTCCACAATCATGTAAACTTGCCCAATTGCCATTAAAGAGTGTTCAAATTTGCCATTTGTATTTATCGCTTTGGTCGTTTCGCTTGCTCCCCTTTACCTCGGCACAAGTCTTACCTTTTGTCACTAATACTTCGGATCAGAGGCATCGTATAGAAAAAGCGGAGGCGCATAGAAAACAGGAATTGACCGATCAGCATTAAGCCGACCCAATTGCCTGGAAAACTCATAAGCGTCTGTAGGTGCAATCGGTAGCCTTTTTTCCATTGATGGCTTGTAATAGATAGGCCGCGTAAACACTGGCAGAACCAGGCGAAAGGACAGATATTGCCCATCGCAACCCAAATCGTTGAGCACCTGTTGCCAGTTGACGGACCGAACTTTCAGCACTCTTTTGAAGAATAAATCCTCCCTCTTTTGCACGGCGCTATCGCACCAGCTGGCACCTAGCCATCTCAACGAAACAACAGTATCATGATCTACATGAATGAGATAGCTGGAAAACCGAATCATGCTATCGCTATCAGCAATAAGCCTTGGTTGATAGATGAATCGACTCACAACACGATTTAATGAATCCATCTGGGCATTGGCAGTGGCCGATGCGAGGTAAGCGCATAGACATGTGATGATTGTATAACGTACTATGGACATGTTGTACCATTTTGACCATTTCTGAAATTCTCCAGCGCTTTCGCTATTCGAAGTGCATATCCTGAATGAATTTCTACAAACTCTAAATACAATTGGTCAGCTACCCAAGCCTTTTTTCCCTCGATAGACTACCCGAACAAAGCGAAAAGGGAAAATTGAAACCGACTCAAAGCTGCCAAGTCTGGGTAAAAACTTATGCAGGCTGACATGCAGTTAATGCGTGGTATTGAATAAATGGTCCGCACATTATTGTGCTGATGCCCGGCTAGCAGGCCGCCTGGCAACCATCATAGAATCATGCTTACTCCCCAGCCATTTATAAACATCAACCGGCAAGGTGGTTGCACCCCGCGCTAGGGGCCTTTTCGGATCTGTCATCCTTTCTTCCGAACCAACATATCGAAAGTCGCCACCGGGCTTCAACTTGTTCATATAGCCAAACTCCGGCCCCCCCTGTCCCCTACACCATTTCAGCGTCACATGATTCACAACACCAGCTGTCGCTTTACTGATATATGTGTACCGGCGGTACAACGTATCCGCGCCATTATCTCCCGCTATTGTTCCGCTATTCAACTCGGTAAAATCTGCCAAATCAACGGCTACTTTTGGTTGAAAATCAAGATTCCTGGCTTTCGTGAAACTGTCCTTGTCAAAAACCTGCCATGGTTTTTTGAGGGAGGAGTCGAACTGCAAAAGCCAGGCTGATGTCGAATCAGTAATCATCCAACATGATTGCATCCATGTATGGCTTGATACCAGCACTTCATTACCCGCACTATCGGTTGTATACTGAGTGTTGCTTTTAGGATACTCCATCAGGTAGATGAGCTTGTTGCCCATCTTCATCACATCCATTGTACCCAGCGGGAACCCTCCAATGCGGCCATCAGCAAATTTGAAGTAATAATTTTGAGTCAATCGTGCCATTGCGGGCAGTTCTGATTCAGCAGGCGCAGCAGTGTGGCAGGCTGCCACCGCTGCAAGCAAGCAGCTGCCAACAAGCCATTTTTGAAATGCCGATGGACGAATCATGAGAAGATTTTTGGTGCTGAAATACCGGGCGCAACGAATGTTGATATACAAAGCAGCTCCCCATAACCATCGAAATTATAACCAATAAGCATAATTCGACTAGTACACCCTCCACATCTCATAACTGTGTACCAAGTGGCCACAGCCGTGCAATCGCTGAAAGAAAATGCATGACTTGTGTACGGCAACAGCCGGCTACCATGCAGTACATCCGAAAATGGAAGAAAATGAAGACAGCGCCGGACACGATGATCAATGTGTTTATGAAAGGGGCCCCTGATTCGTCATCCAAATCCTAATTTGAGTTCAATTTCGGCCCATCCCCGCTATTTTTGCCCTAAATCCATTTTAGCATATGAAGTTCCCCTTCTTCGCCGTTACCATCCTCATCACCATCTTTTGTTTCATGATGATGATTAAGAGTTTCGATTACGGCAAGGCTTGGGCCATCGCCCTCAGCGTGGTAGGCGTACTCACGTTTGGTATTCTCAGCATCATTGCGCTGCTGCACCAAATGCGCCAGCACGAGCAAGCCAAAGGTGCTGCCGGTCACGATCATCATTAATCCGTTTGAGATTCGGCACTGCCACTTATTGATTGTACCCGCATGACCAAGCTGCACACACCTGCCAAGCCTGCCCCCGCCACCGGTGGTGCCGGATCATTTGTGGCCCGTAGCACGGTGAAAGCGGCCGATCTGGAACATCGGCGCAAAATCAATTTCAACATCAGCCGCTACAATGCCGCCGTGCCCAAGGGCAAGCAGCAGTTTGCGGATTTGGAACTGGCCCGCCAGCTGCTGAAAAACCGCAAATGGCAGGCCATAGAGCAACTGCCGCAGCACTTGCTGCAGTTTGAATCCGCCTTTACTGCCCGCGGTGGCGAAGTAGTGTGGGCCCGTGATGCACAGGAAGCCCTGGCAGCCATTTTGCAGATTTGCGAAGAGGCGCAATGCCGTACGCTGGTAAAAAGCAAAAGCATGGTGACCGAGGAAATTCACCTCAACGATTTCCTGGAAGCCAATGGCATCAATAGTATCGAAACCGACCTGGGCGAATACATCCAACAGCTGGATGGCGAGCCGCCCTACCATATTGTAACGCCGGCCATGCACAAAAGCAAGGAAGACGTAGCCCGCCTGTTTGCCGACAAACTGGGCTGCGAACCCGGCCTGACACCTGAGCAGCTGACACAGGTGGCCCGCCACAAATTGCGTGAGAAATATGCCCAGGCCGAGGTAGGCGTAACCGGTGCCAATTTTTTAATAGCCGATACCGGCAGCATCGCCCTCACAGAAAATGAGGGTAATGCCCGATTGAGTTGTGCGTTGCCGCCCGTGCACATTGCGGTGGTAGGTATCGAAAAAGTAATTCCCAGCCTGCAAGACCTCGGCATCTTCTGGCCCATGCTGGCCACCTATGGCACCGGCCAGCAGGTCACCGTTTACAATAGCATTATCAGCGGCCCGCGCCAGCCCGGCGAAAACGATGGCCCCACCCGCATGGTGGTGATACTGCTGGACAATGGCCGCAGCCGCCTGCTGGCCGATGCCCGCAGCCGCGAAGCGCTGTACTGCATCCGCTGCGGTAGCTGCCTCAATGCCTGCCCGGTGTACAAAAACATAGGCGGCCACAGCTACGAAACCACTTATAGCGGCCCCATTGGCAAGGTGATAACCCCATGGCTGCGGGGCATGCAGCCCTACAAGCACCTGAGTTAC
>JALOMC010000405.1 GCA_025455665.1 Chitinophagaceae bacterium
CGCAATCAAAATACCCCCCACCGGAAAACCGTTGCCCATGCCTTTGGCCATGCTGTAGATATCAGCATCTGCACCAGCTATGTCATGCGCAAAAAACTGACCGGTACGCCCGTGGCCACATTGCACACTGTCGGCTACATATACCGCTCCATGCTCATCGCACAGGCTGCGGATAAGGCGTAGAAAATCGGCACTGGCTTCCACAATGCCACCTACGCCCTGAATACCTTCTACAATGACTGCAGCAATATCGGTGCCATGGCTGGCAAAGCAGGCATTCAACGCTGCCGCATCATTGAGGGGCAGAAAAATAACATTGTCTGTTTCATTTACCGGGGCTACAATCTTCTTGTTGTCGGTAGCGGCTACCGCTAATGAAGTGCGGCCATGAAACGATTTTTCAAACGCTACTACCTTTTTCCGACCAGTATGAAACGAAGCCAGCTTCAGTGCATTCTCGTTGGCTTCGGCACCGCTGTTTACTAAAAACAATTGGTAGTCTTCCTTTCCGCTTATTTGTCCCAGCTTATTTGCCAGCTGCTGCTGCAGCGGTATGTGTACCGAGTTGGAATAGAAAGCAATTTGCCTGAGCTGGTCTTCAATCCGCTTTACCCAATGTGGATGCGTATGACCAATACTGATGACGGCATGACCGCCATACATATCGAGGTATTGTACCCCATTTTCATCCCATACATACGAGCCCGCAGCCCGGGTAATGGTAATGTCGTTCAGCGGATAGACGTCGAAAAGTTTCATGATATAGTTGGTTTGCTTTGTTTGATAGCAACGGCAGTTGGCTGAAAGCTGAAGGCCAGGGCTGACGAGCATCGATTGGGTACTATCCCGATTGGTGAAATGATTTAATCCGATTAATAAAAAAGGCACTTTACAGTCAACTAAAAATAGCTTGCTTTTAGCTGAAGCCCTGTCTCTTCCCTGATGCCAAACATCAGATTCATGTTTTGAACAGCCTGTCCGCTGGCGCCTTTCAGCAGGTTATCGATGGCGGAATGCACTACAAGGTGACCGTCAGTGTGTTCCAACTGAATCAGGCATTTGTTGGTATTGACTACCTGCTTCAGAAACAACGGCTCGGTAGTCACGTGCGTAAAAGCTGCCTGCGCATAGTAGCCTTCGTACAGTGCCTGCAAGTCGGGTAGTGGCGCATCGCAGGGTATGGTGGTCGATACAAAAATGCCGCGGGCAAAATCGCCCCGCCATGGCACAAACTGCACATGGGCTACCGGCCTGCCGGCAGCAGCCTGCCGCAGCGACTCGCCTATTTCGCCCAGGTGCTGGTGCGTCAGCGTTTTATAGGCTTGTATATTATTAGTCCGCCAGCTAAAGTGCGAAGTAGCACTCAAGCCCTGTCCGGCCCCTGTGCTGCCGGTAATGCCGGTGGCATACGCCTGTGGCAGCAAGCCGGCATGGGCCAGTGGCAACAGCCCCAGCTGAATAGCGGTGGCAAAGCAACCGGGGTTGGCAATATTGTGTGCCTCACCAATGGCCGCCTTGTTCAACTCGGGCAAGCCATATACAAATTGGCGGCTACCCTGCACTGCATCGGCCTTTAGCCGAAAGTCGTTGCCAATATCGATGAGGCGCACCTGCGCAGGAATATCGTGTGTTTGCACAAACTTTTTGGCCTCGCCATGACCGGCGCAAAAGAAGAGCACATCAATATCAAAATGGTGTGTGGCTACAAAACGCAAACTGGTATCGCCTACCAAATCGGCATGCACTTTGTACAGTGGGTGGCCGGCATTGCTGCTGCTTTGTACAAACGCCAACTCTACCTGCGGATGATGAAGCAGCAAACGAATGAGTTCGCCGCCGGTGTAGCCGGCTCCGCCTATTATACCTGCTCGTATGTTCATGTTCGCTCCTTCTTTAAAATGCCATTCGCCGGCGCTGTCCGGCACGTGTACGTTTGCTCAATCAGCATGCAACTAGTTTCGGTTCAGTTCCACCCGGTCTTGCCCCACGGCAGGCTGGCTGGTGACCACAAAACGGAGCGGTTCCGTACCATGGTTGCAAATGCGATGCCTGGCTCCGGCTTCTACCAGTACACCCTCGCTTTTACGCAGTTGCAAGGCCTTGCCGGCTATCTCCATACTGGCCTCACCAGCCAGCACATAAAAAAACTGCTGACTACGCTGGTGAAAATGCACGGTTTCGCAGGCGCCACACGGCATCTGTTCCAGCTTCACATTCAGCGTGGGCTCATCTACCAGTACGTAGGCATCACAATCGGCGCCCCATTTGTACTGTGCCAGCGGCCTTGCATCCGATACTATTATTTGCTTGTCGTTTTTCAATTTTGAGTGGGTGTTAGTGGTTTGGTTGATTGGTTGATTGGTTAATTGGTTAATTGGGGGGGTGGTTGATAAACCAACCCTGGACACATTAACCCGTGAACTTGCATTTGCACATTATCACATCATCACATTTGCACACTAGCCTCCGGTATCCTCCTGCACCTTGTGCCATATCACCGTTTGATTGCCAAATATTTTGCTGAAACCCCGTACATCTTCGCCGGTAAAGCCGGTATTCTCAGGTCGTAATCGCTTTCTATACCCGTTACCTGAAAATGATAGGGCTGCAGTTGTACGTACACTTTGCCGGATACATTTCGCTGGGTGCTTTCAAAGAAAGCTTCCAGGTTGCGCATCACAGGGTCCAGTATTTGCCCCTCGTGCAGCCAGTTGCCGTAAAACAGGGCTAATTGATCTTTCCAGTTCAGCTGGTGTTTGGTCAGCACATGCTTTTCCAGCAGGTGGTGTGCTTTTATAATGATCATAGGTGCCGCGGCCTCAAAACCCACACGGCCTTTAATGCCAATGAT
>JALOMC010000406.1 GCA_025455665.1 Chitinophagaceae bacterium
ACCTGCTGCCACAGGGGCGCCGTCAGTTGCCAGTCGGCTTCGGGCAGCGGGCCCAGGCGCTGCAGGTGGGCCTGTAGCATGGCCAGTGCAGAGGGGGTGGCCTTTTTCATAAAAAAAACAGCGGATGAAACGGGTAGCCTTAAAGGTAGGCTGGTCTACCCAATACGGCGTTTGCGCAGCGGCCTGAACAGCAGCTCTGCTATCAGCATCAGTAGCATACTAAGCAGGCTGCTGAAGAATACTTTGCCAATGAAATACACAAAATCGCCTGCATTCAGCCACTCCAACAGCACCAACCAGGTGTGGTGAAAAAAGGTGAGGATGAACATGAACAGGGCGTACGAAGGCAGGCCCATGCTGTAAATGCCGGGGGCGCCGGTTTTCAGTTCGCGGGTATCGCTGGGTACCAGCAGTGCTACCAGCGGTGCCCGCAAATAAGCTACCCACAGGCAGGCACTGGCATGCAAGCCCGGCGAGTGCGAAAACAAATCAAGGGCAAAGCCCAGCAGAAAGCCCAACACCAGCAGCCACTGCCGCGAAATGCTGAAGGGCATCCACAATAAAAACTGGAAATACACAATAGGCGACAAGAAGCGATGCAGGGGATCGACATGGTCGAGCACCAGGGCCTGCACGCCGGTAAACAGCAGGAAACGAAACAGGTATTTGATCGGGTCGCTCATGAATGGTACTGGCCTGCTATTGTTGCTTTTTGATGCGTTGTTCTATTTCCTGCTGCTCTTTCAAAAACAGGTTCTCTATCACATCTACGTAGTCTATGCTGTAAAAATTGGTACCTGGTTTTATTTGAAGGCGGTAGTTGTTGCCATCGGTTTCTTTTTCTACCCGGGCGATGGTGCCCACCATCAGGCCCGGCGGATAGTTGATGCTAAGATTGCTGGTAAGCACGGTGTCACCTACTTTCAGCTCGGTACTTTTTGGAATGCCCCGCAGCTGCAGCAAGCCTGCATTGGCGCCGTCCCATTCCAGGATGCCGCTGGTGCCGGTTTTTTTCAGCATCACGCTGGTGGCATTTTTCTTGTGCAGCAGGCTCATCACTATGGCCATGTTCTCGCTTACATCCGTTACCACGCCCACAATGCCACCTGCACTTACCACGGCCATTTGCGGCGCAATGCCCTGGGCCCGGCCACGCTCCAGCGTAATGAAGTTGGTTTGCGAGTTCACCGAATTATTGATGACACGGGCATGGCGCCACAAGTATTTGCGGGTCCCCCCGCTCGAGTCAATAGAAAGCGAGTCTTTTACAAGCCGGGCACTGCTATCGATGCTGATAAAGTTTTCGGCCAGCAGGTTGCGGAGGCGGTTATTTTCTTCGGCCAGGCGGCGGTTATTCTCACCCAGGCTCAGGTAGCTTACCGCATTGTTGTACTGCTTGTTGATGCGGCCGGTTACCTCGTACGCGGTTTCCATGTAGCGGGCCTGGTGCGTTTTATTGTAGCGTACCAGCAGCACAAGGCTTACCAGCTGCAGTACCAAAAACAGCAGAAAAACCTGGATGCGGCGAAGAAGTAGGAAGAAGTTTCGCATGGCCCTTGAGGAGCCCCCGATGTGGGAGCGGTGTGCAAATTTTGGTGCAGGCTAAGGGCTGGCTGGCAGGTAGCCTGCGGCAGCGCATCAGCGCATAATAAAGGGGTACTTATCGTAGTTCTTCAGGGCAATGCCGGTGCCGCGTACCACGCTTTTCAGCGGATCGTCGGCTACGTGTACCGGCAGTTTGATCTTGTTGCTCAGGCGCTTATCCAGCCCCCGCAGCAGGGCGCCGCCACCGGTCAGGTACAGGCCACGGCGGTAAATATCGGCTGCCAGCTCGGGCGGGGTGGTTTCCAGGGCTTTCAAAATGGCCTCCTCAATCTTGAAGATGCTTTTATCCAGCGCCTCGGCTATTTCAGTGTAGCTCACCATGATCTGCTTGGGAATGCCGGTCACCAGGTCGCGGCCATTCACCGGTATATCATCGGGCGGATTGTCGAGGTCCTTCATGGCGGCACCAATCTGGATCTTGATTTGCTCGGCGGTACGCTCACCTATCAGCAGGCTGTGGTAGCGGCGCAGCGCCTCCATGATGTCGGCTGTAAACTCATCGCCGGCTATGCGGATACTTTGGTCGCACACAATACCGGCCAGGGCTATCACCGTAATGCCGGTGGTGCCACCACCAATGTCGATGATCATATTGCCCACAGGCTCCTCTACATCAATGCCGATACCCAGGGCGGCTGCCATGGGCTCGTGTATCAGGTATACTTCTTTGGCACCAGCCTGCTCGGCGCTGTCGCGTACAGCCCGTTTTTCTACTTCGGTAATGCTGCTGGGAATACAGATCATCATGCGCCAGCTGGGCGGAAACAGCGGCTTTTTCGGGTAGATCATCTTGATCATTTCCCGAATCATGATTTCGGCGGCGTTGAAGTCGGCTATTACCCCATCTTTCAGCGGCCGTACGGTACGGATGCTTTCGTGGGTTTTTTCATGCATCAGCAGGGCCTTTTTGCCCACGGCCAGCACTTCTTTTGGGTTGTTGCGGTTCAGGGC
>JALOMC010000407.1 GCA_025455665.1 Chitinophagaceae bacterium
CCCTGGGCCTGCGCCCCGGCCGCCTGTGCCATGGCTACAGCCGCTATGATACTGGCGTAAAAATTTTTATTCATAGCAAATAACTTTTGTTTCGTGTGTACCTGCGGACAGATTGGCCGGTTGGCTTCTGCCGCCTTTTTATCAATGGTAGAACGTAAAGATGCCCATAGGTTTGCAGCGCTACAGCTACTTTAACGAAACAACAGTATGCACACCGCACCATCGTATTGGGAACAACAAACCTGGCTGCGCCCGGCCGATGTAGCCATTGTGGGTGCAGGCCTGCTAGGCTTGTGGACGGCCTACGAGCTGAAGCGGCAGCGACCCCACTGGCGCATTGTGCTGCTGGAGCGGGCCCCTTATGCGCAGGGTGCCTCGGCCCGCAATGCCGGCTTTGCCTGCTTTGGCAGCCCCAGCGAAATGCTGTATGATAGCCGGCTGAATGGCGAAGATGCCATGCTGCAGGTGGTAGAGCAGCGCTACGCCGGCATTGGCAAACTGCGCCGGGTGCTGGGCGATGATGCCATTGGCTTTGACCACAGCGGTGGCTACGAGTGCTACCCCGACGCTCCCGCCGAATGGGATGAAAAAATAGCCGGACTGAATAAGCTGCTGCAACCTATTATGGGCACCCCGCAGGCCTTTGTACCGGCCCATGCGCAGCTGCCGGCCATGGGCATGCATGGCTTTGGCGCCATGGTGGCCAACAGGCTGGAAGCCGGTATTGATAGTGGTGCCATGGTAGCAGCCCTCTCAAAACTGGTACAGCAGCTGGGGGTGCAGGTGCTATATGGTGCCGAAGTACTGGCCAAAGAGCCGGCAGCCGACCACTGGCAGCTGCGTACGCCCAACTGGCAACTACGAGCCAGCCAGGTACTGTTGGCCACCAATGCCTGGCTGCATCACATGGCTCCCACCCTGGGCGTGGTACCGGCCCGCGGACAGGTGCTGGTGAGCAAGCCACTACCCGGCCTGGCACTGCAAGGCACATTTCATTTTGATGAAGGGTACTACTACTGGCGCCACCTGCCCGGCCAGCGCCTGCTGCTGGGCGGGGCCCGCAATGCCGATGTGGCTGGCGAGCAAACCCTGGAAATGACGACTTCCGCCCCCATTCAGCAGGCATTGGAAGCATTTTTGATCAGGCACTTTCCCCAATACTTTACCCCGCAAAACATAGTGGTACAAATAGAGTACCGCTGGGCCGGCCTGATGGCCATGCACCCGCAAAAAACGCCTGTGCTGACCCAAATAGCACCCGGCCTGTGGGCTGCCATGTGCTGCAATGGCATGGGCGTGGCCCTGGCGCCCCGCTTTGCCGAAACAGTGGCCAGCGCCATTTTAACCAACTGAGATACCACCGACCAATAATTTTGCCGCTAATATGAAAACACTGGTATTCGCCAGCTTGACCTTGCTGATGCTGGCCGCCTGCGACAATCCCGATCAGCAGTCAACTGATAGCCCTGCTACCGAAGCGCCCGGCAATGCACCCAGTGCCATGGCATACACACTTCTTAAAGATTATCCGCATGATACCGGCGCCTTTACGCAAGGGCTGGTGTGGTACAATAATCAACTGCTGGAAGGTACCGGCCAATACGGCGAAAGCGATGTGCGCCGGGTAGACCTGGCCACCGGCAAAGTGCTGCAGCAAACCGCCAACGATTCAGCCATTTTTGGGGAAGGCATTGCTGTACTGAATGGCAAACTGTACCAGATAACCTGGCAAAACAAAATTGGCTACGTGTATGATGCTGCTACGCTGAAAAAAGAAAAAGCATTTACCCTGCAAACGGAGGGCTGGGGCCTGACCACCGATGGCAAAGAACTGATCCTCAGCGATGGCAGCAGCAACCTGTATTTTTTGAATCCCAAAACGCTGACAGAAACCCACCGCATAGGCGTGTACGACCACCTGGGGCCGCGTAGCAACATCAACGAGCTGGAGTACATTAAAGGCTATGTATATGCCAACGTGTGGCAAACGGACAATATCATCAAAATAGACCCGGCCAGTGGACGCATAGTGGCCGTAGCCGACCTGAGCGACCTGAAAAACAAAGGCGGCATCCAATTTACCTACGACGGCACCGGCCCCGATGTACTGAACGGCATTGCCTGGGACAGCGCCAACAATCGCATTTTTGTAACCGGCAAGTACTGGCCCAAACTGTTTGAAATAAAACTCGACCAATAAGCCTGACCGGTCATTTTTTTTCAAATTGCTTTTATTTGCAGCGATTTCCAACGGTCCGGTAGCTCAGCTGGATAGAGCAACTGCCTTCTAAGCAGTAGGTCATTGGTTCGAATCCAATCCGGATCACCAGCGTTTTTTTGCAACAAGCCCCTTCCTCGTGTGAAGGGGCTTTGCTATTCCGTCATATCAGCACAGGAGGCATCCCCCGGGCAGGTCCGCTTCCTTCCCACCTCGCCGCTGTTGGTCGCCTGACCAATAGCCACTGCTTTGGCAACCGCTGTTCCGTCATGCCGACGCAGGAGGCATCTCCTCATATAGGTCCGCTCCCTTCCCACCTCGCCGCTGTTGGTCG
>JALOMC010000408.1 GCA_025455665.1 Chitinophagaceae bacterium
GCTATTATACAATTATCGTACTTGCGGGTACGCCCTATGTAGGGCATGCCATCTGCCGAGCAAGGCCGGTATCCAAACCACACTTGCTCCATCGCAGGAATCTCTAATTCGGCTTCAGGAAAGTACTGGCGAGCCGCCTTTACAATGCCAGCCACACGGCTGGGTTTTGGTGGCGCATTCAGACTTGTGATTTCCATCGTACCCCCCAGCCTTGTCTGGCGTTCGTCAAACGGCGTCAGCGCCACACGGCCCTCCATTAGTACAGCAGGATGCTGCAATGGTAGTTCGGCATTTTTGAATACCATGCTGTAGCCGCGGCCACCTACCAGCGATAGCCGGGCCCCTACCTGCGCTGCTACTGCCCTGCTCCACGATCCGGTGGCGATTACTACCACATCGGCCTGTTCCCAATGTTTGCCGGCCTTTACAGCAGTGATCTTGTTTCCACTTCTTTCAAAAGCATCCACTTCGGCATTTGGCAAAAATGCGACACCAGCCTGCTGCAAGTAGCGCAGCATCTGTTGCATCAGCAGGTTGGGATGCAAATGCGCATCGCAACCAAAATAAAGCGCCCCCCGCACATTCAATTTCACTTGCGGCTCCATGGCCTGTACTTCATCGGCCGATAGCAGCCGGGCCTCCAATCCCAGTTTCAGCGAGTCTTCTACCGTGTGTGCGGCATGCGCTTCTTTTTCTGCTGTCTGAAAGTATTCCAGCAATCCCTTTTGCGCATAAGCAAATGAGAATCCCGGCAAAGCATTCCATTCTTCATACAGTTTTTTGCTCAGCAGGGCAATATCTCTCAGCGGTTCGGCATTGCGTTCCAGATTGGCGGGGGTAGCACTCCGCATAAACTTCAGTCCCCAGCTAATAAGTCCCCAATCGAGCCGGGGCTGGATGTAAAAGGGGCTTTCAGGATTAAGCATCCAGCGCAAGCCCTGCTTAATGATACCTGGCGACGCCAACGGTACGAAATGACTTGGACAAACATACCCTGCATTGCCATAGCTGCAGTTGTTAGTAAAATCACCACGGTCGATAACGGTGACCTGCCAGCCAGCCTGCTGCAAATAAAAAGCTGAACTGAGGCCTACAATGCCGCCACCTGCTACAATTGCTTTGTTGCTCATACACGCTTATTCTACCGGCGCTACTTTAAATGGCAACACTTCTACATGTTGCCACACGCCGTTTACTATATAAGGTTCCTGCCGATACCATGCATCAAATGCTTCCTCTGTTTCAAACTGCACAATCATCACACTACCGTTCATGTGGCCCTCGCTATCAAGCGTAGCGCCGCCTACTACAAATTGGCCTTGTGCCTTTAGCACACTGGCACCTGCCAGGTGCAAATGCCGGACGGACATGCGCCGTTCCAACGCTGCCTCATCGATACCATCACGGGCAATAATCACATACTGCTTCATGCGCCAATATATCAAATAACCTGAAATCCATATGCGTAGGGATCGTCATCGGTATCAATCCAAATGGTATTGTAGCCATAAATGCGAGCCCACCCTTCTATACTTGGTCTGATGGCAGGCTTGCCATCCAGTACCAACTCTTCTTCTATACGACCGATAAACTGACTACCAATAATGCTTTCGTGTACAAAGGCATCGCCCTTGCGCAAGCGGCCTTTGGCATACCATTGTGCCATGCGTGCCGAAGTACCGGTACCGCACGGCGACCGATCAATGGCCTTATCACCGTAAAACACTGCATTACGGGCTGTCGATTGTGGGTCCAGCACAGCGCCTGTCCACAACACATGGCTACAGCCGCGTATGGTTTCATTCTCCGGATGTATAAACTCATACCTCGCATTGATGGCTGTACGCAGCGCCCTCGCCCACGCTATCAGTTGGTCAGCGGTGTAATGCTCAATGCCTTTGAAATGCGGCTGCACATCCACAATCGCATAAAAATTTCCACCGTAAGCCACATCAACCACCAATTCGCCAAGGCCGGGGCACTCCGCCGTCAGCTCGGTGCTGTGCAGGTACGATGCCACATTGGTCAGCCTGACCGCTTTTACTTTTTTGCCTTCCTGCCTGTAGCTTATTTCTACCAACCCGGCTGGCGCTTCCATCAACACCCTGCCAGGTATTTTCGGCTGTATCAATCCTTCTTCGATAGCAATGGTGATGGTTCCAATAGTGCCATGCCCACACATTGGCAAGCAGCCACTTGTTTCTATAAACAGCACAGCCACATCATTGGCAGCATCGTGTGGCGGATACAAAATACTACCACTCATCATGTCGTGCCCACGTGGCTCAAACATCAGTCCCTTTCGTATCCAATCGTACGACCTCAAAAAGTGCTGCCGCTTTTCACTCATGTTGGCACCGGTCAGATTGGGGCCACCCCGCTTCACCAGCCGCACCGGGTTGCCACAAGTATGGGCATCTATACATTCAAATACATGCTTGCTCATAGCTTCCAGCATTATCGTTGTTGCGCAATGAACCGATCCACCATTTCTTCCATGATGGCCAGCGTGACCGTACCTTTTGACAACAGCATATCGTGAAAGGCCC
>JALOMC010000060.1 GCA_025455665.1 Chitinophagaceae bacterium
TCAATTGCCGGGCTGGCGTTGCAATGTTTGTTAAGCGTACTTCAAAGCCTTGCTCCTGCAAGTGCTGCTGCACGTGCTGTGCCCGCTGTGTGGCAGGCAGCGCTGCCGGCATTGCCAGATAATTTTCCAGCCATTCCAACGCAAAAAATGCTTTGGGCGATAGCTGGAAATAAGCGTCTGCTTGTTCCAACAAAAAATGATAGCGCCGGAAGGCTGTAAGCGGCTGTTCGTCTCTGCCATTTTGCACCAGCGTGTGCACGGTCAGTCCCTCGGCATCGTCTATCCGCAGCTCAAACAGCAGCTGCACGGCAAAGCGATGATACTGGCAGGGCTTGGTCAGCACCCGATTATCGGCCAGTGAGGGTACCCGGTGGTACCACGGCAGTACATCGGAAAAATGACGGAGCTGGCCCAACACCTGCATGTAGTAGCGGGCCATTTGCTGATCGGTATAGCGTTGCTCATCTGCTTCTGTTTGCTGATGATCGAAGCGCAGCGAGATGGCACTCCTTTCTTTGGCTACGGCACCCTCGCTGAGCTGTAACAGCAGCTTACGGGCATCAGGCGCCAGGTGCTTCAGGTACTGGTTTACCAGCGCACTGCTTACAGGCCACTCCTCCATCACCGGCTGCCCGCTGGCCGATATGCCCACCTGCAGCAACTGCACCACCGGATGGCGATGCAGCAACCGTGCAGGCTGCAGTAGTAATACAGTTTTGATAGAAGCCATGGCCGGCGCCTTTACATTTTTCTGAAGGGCGGCAAACTTAGGGGCCGCTCACCATTTGCCTGCTATTTTTTGCCATAGCCCCATGGGCTACCGGGGCCAGTGCCGGGGCCGCCACCTTGCCAAGCCCCCCCTTGTGCCACTTACAAAATGCCAAAGCTTGTACCACAATAATCAGCGAAGCATTCAACAATGCGCAGAAAATAAAAAGATCGGCATGTTTTGCGGCAGCCATCACCAACACGGTTGACCAGATGCCTTTAAATTTACTTCGGATGGCAGGTCCTGCTTTGCAGCATCGCCTCCTGTTTCTTTTATTCAGCGTACATGAGAACATTGCCCGCCCTTACTGATCCGGTTTATCACGAACCAGGCCAACTAAACGCCTTCGAGCGTTGGATGCTCGGCTACATGAATGATCGCAAAGATTTGCCGTTTTTGCGCCTGCTCAGCTTTATTCACCTGACAGTGCTACCTATGGCTATACTGCTGTACACACCACTGCTGACGGGTGTGTGGTGGTGGCTGCTGTATGCCGTCTACTTTTTTGTATCGGGCATCCGGCTGCGTGGCCCGTTTGGGCTGATGTATCACAATTTGGCCCATCGTCGCTTTTTCAAAAAGAAGTACGATTGGGCCAACCGCTATATCACCTGGTTCATTACTCCGTTTTTTGGCCATTCGCCCGAAAGCTACGTGAGCCACCACATAGGTATGCACCATGTAGAAAACAATGCAGCCGACGATGCCAGCAGCACATTGTACTACGACCGCGACAATGTGGGGCATTTCCTCCGATACTACCTCCGTTTCATCACACTCGGCTTTGTTGATACGTTCATCTACCTCTTCACCCGCAAACGGCGCAAGTACTACGTGCCGCTTGGTTGGGGCGAAATCAGTTTTGTGGCTTTTTGCATCGGCATGTGTTTTGTCAACCTGAAGGCCACGTTGATGATCTTCATCATTCCGTTTTTTGTGGGCCGACTGATTATGATGCTGGGCAACTGGACGCAACACGCTTTTGCTGATCCGGCCGACCCCGACAACATGTACCGCAACTGTTATAATTGCATCAACACCACTTACAACCAAAAATGCTGGAACGATGGCTACCACCTGATACACCACCTGAAGCCTGGCCTGCACTATACCGAAATGCCAAAAGAGTTTCTCCGTATCCAGGACCGCATGGCGGCCGAAAAAACGCTGGTATTCGATGGCATTCACTACCTGCACCTCTTTGCCTGGCTGATGACAAAGCGCTACGATCGGATGGCCGACCACCTGGTAAACCTGCAAAACAGTTTTGAAAGCAAGGAAGAGGCCATGCGTATTTTGCGTGAAAGAACCCGCAAAGTGCTATGATGAAATGGATAGGCCTGGGCCTGCTGTTGCTGGGCTGCTGCGCTGCCTGCAAGGCGCCGCCTGCCGGCAACCCACATATTGTAATAGAGACCGGCTTTGGCGACATTGAGGCCGAACTGTACCCCGACAAAGCACCTGAAAGCGTGGCTGCCATTTTACGGCTGGTAGATAGCGGCGTTTACAAGCGTTGCCATTTTTACCGCATCCTCAGCGAGGATAACCAACCCATGGGTGCCGATCCTTCGTCGCTCATTCAAGGCGGCATTTGGCGCAGCCAACCCAGCCTGCAACTGCCTACCATACCGCACGAAAGCACCGCTCAAACTGGTCTGCGCCACCTGAATGGCAGCCTCAGCCTGGCCCGGCAAGATACCGGCACTGCCAGCAGCGAGTTTTTTATTTGTGTAGGCGATCAGCCCGGCTTTGATTTTGGTGGCAGCAACAACCCCGATGGGCAGGGCTACGCCGTATTTGGCCGCGTTACCAAAGGCATCGAAATCGTTCGGAAAATTTACCGCCAGCCCGAAACCGATCAATTGTTCGACCCGCCGGTACCCATCATTCATATTCGCCGCAAATGACAGGACGCCTTGCATTGCTGCCGTTGGCAAAAAAGACTATTTCGGTTTGTATTGATTGGCCCGCTCGTTGCGTGCTGCCAGCCGGGCCGTTTCGAGTATGCGCTTTTGGCGGGTAGCGGGTGTTTTGGCATTCATGATCCACTCCAGTATGCCGCGCCGGGCCGACCGTGGAAATGACTCAAAGTTGGCAGCGGCGGGTGGCTGTGCTGCCAGTGCAGCCTGCAGATCGGGCGGAATGAGCCCGGCCTCTACCTCATCCAGTGCCGTCCAGGTGCCGGTTTCTTTTGCCAGGGCTACCATGGCCAGTCCGGCGGGCGCCATCTTGCCCGCTGCTATCAGCTTTTCTACTTTTTCTTTGTTTACCTGGCTCCAGTTGCTTTTGGCATTTCGCACACTAAAAAACTGGTAGTGGCTTTGGGTATCCCGCTTGTTGATTTTGCTATCAATCCAGCCAAAACACAAAGCCTCATCCAGCGCCTCGGGGTAGGTAACACTGGGAATGGGCCCGCCCTTGCGAAAAATGACCAGCCACACTTGCTGTGCCTGCTGGTGATACTGTTGCAGCCAGGCACGCCAGGCCGCCGCATCGGCGCAGTACAAAGTAGGAAAGCCTTTGTACACCGGCTCAATACTTAGCCCTGGCAATGGCATAGTGGCTGATAAAGCGTTAGCGAGGTACCTCTACCTTCTCCAGCAGCTGGCGCACCATATCGTCGGCCGTGATGCCTTCCATTTCTTTTTCGGGCGAAAGAATAATGCGATGGCGCAACACGTGCGGCACCACATAGGTAATGTCTTCGGGCACCACAAAGTCGCGGCCCCTGATAGCAGCCAGCGATTTAGCCGACTTAAGAATGGCCAGCGATGCACGGGGCGATGCGCCAAGGTACAGGAATGAGTTGTTGCGGGTGCCGGCTACAATGTTGGCGATAAACTCCAGCAAGCGGGGTTCTACCACCATCGCTTTTACCACATTGCGCAGCTCGGCCAGGTTAGCGGCCGATAGTACCGGTCTTACTTTGCTCAGCATTTCGGCACTGCTGGCATGCTGTTGGCGGTTCAGTATTTCCACCTCCTCGGTCACCGATGGGTAGCCTACATTGATTTTGAAAAGAAAACGGTCGAGCTGCGCCTCCGGCAGCCGGTAAGTGCCTTCTTGCTCTACCGGGTTTTGGGTGGCTATTACCATAAACGGATCAGCCATTTGATAGGTCATGCCATCCACGGTTACCTGGCGTTCTTCCATTACTTCAAACAAGGCCGACTGTGTTTTGGCCGGGGCCCGGTTGATTTCGTCGATGAGGACGATGCTCGAAAAAATGGGACCATTTTGAAATACGAACTGGCCTTCGCGGGGGTTGAAAACCGAGGTACCCAGTACATCGCTGGGCATCAGATCGGGTGTAAACTGCAGGCGGGAAAAAGGTACATCCATGCTACGGGCCAGCAGTTTGGCGGCCAGTGTTTTGGCTACACCCGGCACCCCTTCTATCAGCAGGTGTCCATCGCTTAGCAGGCCGGCTATCATCAGGTCTACCATTTGCGATTGGCCAATCACAATCTCGCCCACGGTGCGGCGAATACTGGCTACTGCCTCGGCCAGTCCGGCCAAATCGGTACGGTTCTCGAACATCGAATCCATGAAATATCTTACTTGTTTTTAAATACAAACGCTTCTCCGGCCTGTGCTATCAGGCCAGCTTTTGTTTGCGGGCATGAAAGTATTGATTTCCGTATCAGCTTGCTGCGTTGGTGCGCAAAATTGGCAGGCGGAGCAGCAGAAACAATCAATACAACTGTTTTGGCTGGCCCGCCCCGAGCATTTCCGGCCCTGTAAACGGCAGCTACCGTATCACCCGCACGGTGCCAGCACCGTTGTACGAGTGGTACTCGCCATTGTACATGGCATCGGCTGCCACGGGGCCCAGTTTATATTGCCCGGGGCTTACAGCCCGTACACTGTAGTAAAACACCCGCCGATCGCTCAGATTGGTAAAGAAATGTACCCGGTCGTCGCGGATATCGAGGTGGTCGGGCTGGCTGGCATCTTTGATCCACTCAGTACCCGGCAGTTCCTTGATCCTGGGGTTCTCGATTTCGAAGCCCGCAGGCAGCAGGTCGGTCACCACAATGTTGTCAATATTTCCACTGTAGGCCTTTTCCAGCGAAATGCGCACCACAATCAGGTCGTTTTGCCGGAATGTATTGCCAGACAGCGGCCGACCATAACGATCGTAAAAACTGCGGCGCACCTTCAGGTAGCTGTCTTCCTCTTTGTAGCTACCACTGGCACTGATGCCGCTGCTTTGCCACCACGCATACAGGGTACCGCTGCCTTTGGTAACGACCTGCAGGGCCGGCGAACCCAGCTGCTGCTGCCGCAATACCAGCGGTGCACCACTCATAGTACCCACGTTTTTACCCCCGGCCAGCACTTGTGCAGTAGCATTGCTGCCATTGGTACGGCGGGCTATTTTGCCCATGGCCAGTAGCCCAAACGAAGCTTCCTGCGTGCTGTACCAGCTGCGTTTGTTCAGCTTATCGGCCACATGCTTTGCCATCACCGGTACTTGCGGATGGTTGGGCTCCAGCTCCAGCAGCGCATTCAGGGCCAATGCTTCGTCGCGGATATCGCTATAAAAGCTGCCGCCGGTGGCAGGCACAGCCTCCTCACCAACAAATGCCGATGGCATCAGTTCTTTCATGCGTTGCTTATCGCCCGCCAGCCCATAGCTGGTAGCCAGCAAGTAGCGGCTGTCAAGCGCCAGTTCAGGCTGGTTGGCCTTGTAGTAGTTCATAGCCGCAATGTTGGGCCGGCCCGCCAGCGCCAGCACATACAGGCTGTAGGCCACCTCTTTGGGTGCTATTTTCCTTTGCAACGTGCGGTTGTAGTAATACGTTACCGTGTGCCGGTTGCGCAGCTTCAGCGATAGATAGCCCAGCATGGTTTCCAGCAGGCTGCGGTCTACTTCGTAGCCTGCTTTTTTGGCTTCCAGTAAAAAATGCGCTGCATAGGCTGTGAGCCACCAGTTTTCGTAGCCCTCGCCATCCCAAAGTGTAATAGCCCCATTGTACAGCTGGCGCATTTTTATTTTCCGGATGGCCTCCTGCACATGCTCCACTGCCGTTCGGTTTTGGCCCTGGCTGGTGCGCAGCATATTGGCCAAATCGGCAAAGTAGAGCTGCGGAAAGGCGACTGAAATAGTTTGCTCAGTGCAGCCATACGGATACGAAAGCAAGTATTGCAGCTGGCTACCCAACTGCAGTGCCGGATGCCGACTAAGCGTCAATTGATATTGTAAAGAGCCGGGCATGAAATCGCCCACGGGTATATTGATTGCCTGCGAAGTATTGGCCTGCAAACTGAGTACGCCCGTCATTTTTTGCAAGGGTGCCGCCGGCCGTATGCTCAGGTCGGTTTCCTCTACAAACTTTTCGCCGAGGCCGCTCACTTCGGCCCGCACTTTGGCCGTACCAATGGAGGGCGCCGCCACCAGTTTAAACAGCAAGGTAGCTTCCCGCTTGCCCTCTACCGTAGCCGATGCGTTGGCGGCATCTACCACCCGCAGTCCGCCCTCGGTCAGCAATTTGGCAGTTACAGCTGCCGCTCTGCCGGTGGTATTGGCTACTGTCAGCGGCATCAGCACGGTATCGCCGGGGCTCAGAAAACGTGGCAAAGCGGTACTGAGCACCAGCGGATCGGCCACCGTCATACTGGCTTCACTACCACCAAACCGATTGTCTTTAGCGGCTACTGCCATCAGGCGTACCTGCCCGCTAAACTGCGGAATATCAAACTCAAAAACAGCTTCACCATTGCTGCCCGCCTGTTTCAATCCGCTCCAATAGCTCAAAAGTTTTACGCGTTTGTCGGGCATGGGATTCATGCGCTGGTCCAGGCTGCCCTCGGCATCGCCGCCGCTGCTGCTCGTGGTGCGGCGCAGCTCAGGAAACAGCAACGGATACAGATCGTACCCGCTGACGCCGAGTGCCCGCTGCGCAAAAAAGTACTGGTAAGGATCGGGCGTTTTGAAATTGGAAACAGCCAGCACGCCATTGTCTACTGCAGCCAGGCTCACCAGGGCATTGGGCGCAGCTTTTACCACCACCCGCTGGCGGGTGCGGCTGCGCACCTGCGTGGCAGCACCAATGGCTACTTTCATTTGCTTATCGGCATCCGTCACTTTTATGTTTTGGTAGCCATGCGCTACCGTCAGCGGCATATCACTTACGCCATGCGGCTTAAACAGCGTTGCGCTGATGTAGGCGTTGGGCAAAAAGGCTTCGTCCACTTTCAGGTCAACTGTGGCACTACGATTGATCACGTCTACATAACGGTACTGCACTACTTTGTCTGTTTCTACTGTTACCAGCAGGCGACCATTGAATGGCGCTTTGAATAAGGCCCTCACCGTTTCACCGTTGCTGTAGCTTTCTTTATCGAGGCTGATGTCTACATGGCCTTCACGATTCACTTCAAAAGCGGCATCGGCATTGCCCCAGCCGCCATAACTGTAAAAGGTTTGGCTCACGTAGCTATCGGCACCGGGCAGGCTCAGCCGCACTTCGTATTCGCCGGGCGTAGTGGGCGTAAAGCTGAAGGTGCTTTGCTCGCCGCTGATGTTCTGCTGGGTATTGATCAGCAGTTTGTCGTCTTTATAGCTTTCGTAGCGGAAATAGCTGCCCGCCCGGGATAGCACCGTGCGGTATTCATGCTTGATGACCTGTACTTGCGCCACCGCTGCTGTGGGCTGTTCTGCTTTGTTAAGGGCAATGACGGGGAAACGAATGGGTTGGCGCAACGGAAAATAGTTATAGCCACCATTGGCAATGCCGAAGTACACCGGCTGTGTATGCAGGTCTACCTGGCTCACCCGGCTTACCGGTCGGCCGGTTTCGTCGAAGACGGTGGTGAAGAAACGGGCTTCGAGCAGGCCGGTCGCCTTGTACACATCGGGTACAGTAAACAGCACCTGGGCGGTACCGGCATCGTTGGTGCTGCCTTCATTCATCAGATTGTCGTATATGCTGCGCCGCTCATCGATTGCGAAGCTGAAACGGTTGTAGCGCTTTGGTGCCAGCTGCTTGCGCCGCACCTGTATTTCGCACTCATACTTGCGGCCGGCTGCCGGCGGACCAAAATAATTGGTAGCCTGAATGGCCAGCTTTACCGCCTCGCCCGGCATTGCGCTGGCCTTATCGGGGGTCGCCTGCAGCTTTATTCTGTCGGGCATAAAGGCTTCTACCCGCATGGTTTTGCTGGCCAGCAAAATGTCATTGCCATTGTACAGTTCTACCACGTACGAGCCCGTAAGTGCCGAAGCCGACAAGGCCACGTTTGCCTCCACGGCTCCTTCGCTATTCAAATTCTTGCGCAGTGTGGTAAGCTCCTTGCCATTCGGCATCAGCACCTTTATTTTCACCGGCAGGCTACCGGGGCTTTTCCAGCTGCGGTCGCGTACAATGGCCGCCAGGTTCATTTGCTCGCCCGGCCGGTAAATATCACGTTCGGCATACACAAAGGCATCGAGGCCCGTGCTGTTCATGCGCTTGCCACCCACTTCAAACCGCGATGTATTGACACCGGTATTATGAAATGGCAGGTAGTTGAAATCGGCACCGGTTTTAGCAATGATCATGGCTGGCTTGAAGCCGGCAAACTCCTGCCTTACCAGCGGTATTTCGGCCACGCCTTCGGCATTGGTGCTACCCTTGCCCAGCAGCTGATTATTGGCACCATACACGGTGATGCTGGCATTGCTGATGGCGGCGGCCGTTTGAATGCTGTTGGCAAAAACAAACACTTTATCGGCTCCCTGACGGGCTATCAGGCCAATATCGCTGAGAGCTATAAAGCGGCTATCGCTGATCCAGTAATCGTCGGTGCTCCTGATTTTGAGGTGATAAATTCCATTCAGGTCACTCAGCCGGTCGGCCAGATTAAACTGGAATAAGCGGCTATTGCCGAGGCGTGGCAAACTACGGGTGTCTATTTCGGCTTCGTACACCACATCGCCCATCACGGCATTGCCTTCGCCTTCGTAGTAGTAATCTTCACTGTCTGCATTTTTCTCTTTCGGGTAGTAGCCGTAGCGATGTGCTGCCAGCAGGTTGCTCTCAAAAATTTTCGACACTATCACTTTTACCCGCGGCACGTTGCTGATGCGCACTTCAATGTTGCGGGCCCCGTTTTTGCCGAGGTATACACTTTGCCCGCTGGCAAAACTTACGTTGGGTTCCAGCTTGCCAAAAGCCACGCTGCTGCTGTATTCTTCTTTCAGTACACCACCAATGCTGCCTTTCAGCCCTTTGGCAAAAGAGATGCTGTAACTGTTTTCTACCCCAAACTGATCGCTGCTGATGAGCAGGCCATCTTCAGTGATTTCGGTACTAAACCGCACGGCCGGTGCTATACGAATAAGCGATGCAAAAGCAGCGGGCATCAATGGTTGACTCGTTTTTACCGAAATGGTACCGGTCACACCATCGTGCTCGGCCGATAGCTCATTGATGCTAAGCACGAAGGGCGAGGTCAAAATACTTTCGTACTCCGCTACCGCCGGCAGGCCATTGGTACCTCCTGCCGGTACCAGCCCTTTGCCTGCATTAAATTGTAGTTTGTAGTCGCGGTCTTCCAGGCGCATTTGCGACAGCCGCACCGTCATTTTTTCCTGCGTACTCACGGTCAGCAGCTCGTAGGCTTGTTGTTGGCCATCTACCAGCGTTGCCAGTTTATCCTGTAGCTGCTTCGGATCAACCGGATAGTTGAAAAACAAATCGATTTGTGCCAGCGTGGCGTTGCTGCCTTCGGCACGGGTCCAATAGGCGTGGCTGCTTTCCAGTCGCAGGTCGGGTGTTTTAAATGAGAGATCATCCCCGCCTTTGATGGCACCAAAGCGGCTGCCTTTGAGCAGCAGCTTGCTCAATCGGGCCCGGTAGCTGGTGGCAGGCTGCAGCGGTCCCGCCGGCGAAAACACCAGCTGATTGCGCCCCTCCCACCTGAACTGGCCGCGAATGGCCGGCTCAAACTCCACATACGCGGTACTGTCCCATCGGTTCA
>JALOMC010000409.1 GCA_025455665.1 Chitinophagaceae bacterium
CCTCAGCCTTGACCTTGCCCTCGACCTCAGCCTTGACCTTGCCCTCGACCTCAGCCTTCACCTTGCCTTCGACCTCAGCCTTCACCTTGGCCTCAGCCTCAATCACCTGCTTGCTTAGTTCAGCTTCATCGGCGCTACCAGCCTGAAAGCCGGAATTTCCACCTGAAACTCTCGTTGGTCAAACAGGTTGATCATGTCGTAGTGGCCCCACATTTTACCCATGTCGCTGTTCAGGTTGCAGCCGCTTACGTACTGAAAAGTTTCGCCGGGAGTGAGTACCGGCTGCTGGCCCACCACGCCGTCGCCATCTACTTCGCGGTATTCGCCGTTGCTGTCAAAAATATCCCAGTGCCGGCGTAGCAGCTGTACCGAAAAGCTGTTGTGATTTTCCAGCGTGATGCGGTAGGCGAACATAAATTCATTGCGCACCGGCTGGCTGTAGTCGGGCTGGTAAAATGTTTCTACCGTTATTTCTACTCCTTCGGTAATGAGCGAATGCATAAAGACGGTTTTAGCGACGGCACCATGAATGTACAACCAAACTTATAACCGGATGCTTTGCCAAAAAGTTGTTGGCTTGCAAAAGCTTGGCCCTGTTCATGACAAAAGGCCGGCGGGTTTAGCTGCATATTGCCAGCAGCTATAACGGCTGGTTGTGCCGCGGCCGGCAGCGTTGCGGCCACTCTCATTGCTCGCCTGTTTTCAGCCTTTATTTAACGCCGGCAAGGCGGGCCAGCCCTTACTTTTGCAGCGCTTTGCGGGCAGGCCCCGGGCCGCCGGCTTCACTCACCAAAAATCATCGTTTTACTATGACGAAAATTGCTGTAGCCAAAGGAGATGGAATCGGTCCTGAAATTATGGACGCTGTACTGGGAATTTTCAACGCCGCCGGAGTGCCGCTGGAGTACGAGTATGTGGAAATGGGCAAGTGGGTGTTTGACAAAGGCTACAGCAATGGCATGACCCCCGAGGCGCAGCAAACCATCGAAAGCCTGGGCATATTGTATAAAGGTCCGATGGAAACGCCCAAAGGCAAAGGTGTGAAGAGTGTGAATGTAACCGCCCGTAAAACATGGAACACCTACGCCAACAAGCGGGTGTTTCAAACCCTGCACGGGGTGGATACGGTGTTCAGCAAGGCCGGCATTCCCATTGATGTAACCGTGGTGCGTGAAAACATTGAAGACACCTACGGCGGCATTGAGCACATGCTCACCCACGATGTGGCGCTGAGCCGCCGCTTCATTACCCGCCCGGGTAGTGCACAGGTCATTCGCTATGCATTTGAAATGGCCAAAAAGAAAGGTGCCCGCCGCATTACTTGCGGCCACAAGGCCAATATCATGAAAATAACAGATGGCCTTTTCCTGGAAGTTTTTTATGAAGTAGCCAAAGAATACCCTGAGCTGAAAGCCGACGACGTAATTGTAGACGACCTGTGCATGAAGCTGGTAACCCGGCCGGACAGCTTTGATGTAGTAGTGCTGACCAACCTGCAGGGCGATATTGTAAGCGACCTGTGTGCTGGTTTGGTAGGCGGACTTGGTTTTGCACCCAGTGCCAACATCGGCGACCATATTTGCATCTTCGAAGCAGTGCATGGCACTGCCCCTGATATAGCTGGCAAGAACATCGCCAACCCTACCGCCCTGCTGCTCAGCGGCATTGCTATGCTGCGCCACCTGGGCCTGATGGAGCAGGCGGCCATCATCGAAAACTCGCTGCTGTACACCCTCGAAAGTGGCGTACACACCGGCGATTTTGGCGACAAGAGCATTCCAAGCGTCAACACCACCGAGTTTGCCAACGCCATTGTGGCCAACCTGGGCAAAACACCCGCCCATGGCGCCAAAGCCGTGATGCCCAATATGCCCATGACGCCTACCCACTTTAAGCTGGAGAAGAACCCGATGCTGGTAAGCGAGGAAATGGCGGGCGAGCAAATAGTAGGTGTAGACCTGTTTATAGAAAGCGCCGAGCAGCCCACCGATGTGGCCAATAAGCTGCTGGCCCACACCGGCAGTCTTTTCAAGCTCGTTACCATCAGCAACCGTGGCACACAGGTATGGCCCAAAGGCAGCGTGTTCACCAACCTCATCAACCAGTACCGCTGCCGCTTCGAAAGCCTGGAAGAAGCGCCGCTGACGCAGGTAGACATTTTGGAGCTGTACAAAAAAGTGATGGTCGACTTCAAAGTATGCTCGCTGGAGCTGCTGAATATGTGGGATGGCAAAAAGGCGTACAGCCTGGCCCAGGGCCAGTAAGGATGGTGCTGCTTTTTTACCACCCAACGAAATGATAAAGATGCCGCGGCCGCATGGTAGTGCTGCCGCGGTTCGTTTTTTTGCGAATACATGCATGTGCGGCACTTTGCTTCGCACCCTTGCTTCGCTTTTTTTATGGATGATGTTGAAACCCGCTTTATGCGCATTGCGATGATGAGAACAACAGGCCTGCTGCTGTGTGCAGCCATGCTCAGCACCCAGTGGCTGGCAGCCCAACCTTTTACCGCCACGTACGATTTTGCCGGAGTAGTAAGCGGCGCTGGACCGGCCGTTTCAGCTTTACCGGCTGGCCTACCGGCGCCAGCAATGGCAGCGATGTGTTTAGCGGAGCGCCCAACTATACCCAGTATTACGAAGTGACGCTGACGCCACAACCTGGCTTTACTTTCAGCATCAACAGCATCAGCTTCACCGTGCAGCGTAGTGGCACGGGCATCAGGCAGTATGCAGTACGCAGCAGTGTAGATGGTTTTGGCGCCAACCTGCCCGCCAGCATCAGCCCGGCCAATGCGGTGCTGAGTGTGCAGGCGGGCAATGTGATGCAAGTAGCCGATGCCAGCACTACTGCTCAAAACGGCAGTACCATTACCCCCGGATCCTCGCATGCCGATATCAGTGCGCCGGTTACGTTTCGCTTTTATGGCTTTTATGCCGAAGGCTCGGCGGGTACCTTCAGCATCGATAATGTCAGCTTTACGGGCAGTGCCGACGCCGTGGGCAGCAACCCGGTGCTGAACCTGAGCAGCGCCAGCCTCACAATGCCGGCCACCAATATCGGGTCGGTCAGCGCCAGCAGCAGCTACACGCTGGGTGGCACAGGCCTCACGGGGCCGGTAGCGGTCAGCACGGCAGCGCCCTTCAGCATTTCGCCCGACAATAGCAGCTTTGGCACCAGCCTCAACCTGAGCAGTGCCGAAGTAGCCGTGGGCAAAACCATTTACGTACGCTTTGCGCCTACTGCCGGCCAGGCTTACAGCGGGCAGGTGCAGCACAGCAGCCCTGGCGCCGTACAGCGCAGTTTGTCGCTCAGCGGCCAGGGCGTCGATCCGGGCAATCTC
>JALOMC010000410.1 GCA_025455665.1 Chitinophagaceae bacterium
CATAACGGTGGGCGCCTGCGATATTGCCCGTGCCGAGTTGCCGGCCAGTATCATTAACTGCGACAGCCTGGGCGTCAGGTTTCAAAACGAGGCGGTGGCGTCGGGCATTTTTGCCTACTTCTGGGATTTTGGGGTCAACAGTAGCAGTAGTGATACCAGCAACCTGCCTACTCCTCTTTTTCAATACCCCGATACCGGCGTATACCGTGCCAAGCTGGTGGTCAACCGGGGGGGCGATTGCCCGGATTCTACTTTTACCGAAGTGCGGGTGTTTCCGGGCTTCGCCGCCGATTTTTCAGTACAGGGTGTATGCCAGCAGCTGCCCTACCAATTTACCGACAGAACACAAGCCCGCTATGGTGTGGTAAACAGTTGGCGCTGGGATTTTGGCCAAACGCCGGCCACCAACGATACCAGCCGCTTGCGCAACCCCGCTTTTTTATACGGCAGTGCGGGGAACTACACCGTTACGCTCATTGCAGGCAGCAGCAAGGGTTGCATTGATACATTGCAGCGGGTGGTGGCTATAGCAGCCGAGCCGGTGTTGGAACTGGCTTTCAAGGACACGCTTATTTGCAGTATTGATAGCCTGCAACTGCGGGGCCTGAGCCCTGGCAGCTACAGCTGGTCGCCCTCCAATCGTATGTCGGGGAGCAATACGCCGAATCCGATTGTGTTTCCTACACAAACGACCACCTACCGGGCCACCCTGAACAATGCTGGCTGCATAGCCAGCGATACGGTACGGGTGCGGGTGCTCGATTTTATAACCGTAGAGCTGGGGGCCGATACCAGCATTTGCCTGACCGATGCGGTAACCTTGAGGCCCAGCACGGAGGCACTCAGCTTTAGCTGGCAGCCCGCCGGCCTGTTCGACAATGCGGCGGTAAAAAATGCGACCCTGCGCCCTACTGCTACCAGCACGGTAGTGCGCCTGCAGGCCAACCTGGGCAAATGCCAGGCCGAAGACAGCCTGGTAGTGCGCACTGTACCCTACCCGTTGGCAGATGCCGGCCGCGATACGGCTATTTGCTTTGGCACCGCCACCACCCTGCAAGGCAGCGGCAATGGCAGCAGCCTGCGCTGGAGCCCTGCTGCCAGCCTGCGCCAGCCGGGCAGCTACAGCACTATCGCCACCCCGCGTGGCACTACTGCCTACGTGCTGACGGTAACCGATACGCTGGGCTGCCCCAAACCTGTACGTGATACGGTACTGGTAACCGTGTATCCCCGCATCAATGTGTTTGCCGGCAATGATACCACTGCTGTACGCGGCCAACCGCTGCTGCTACGGGGCACAGCCGATGGAGCCGACCTGCGCTGGAGCCCCACCACCTGGCTGAGTGGCGCCAATACCGCCAACCCCACTTTTAATGTGCCGGTACAAACTGCCCTCAGCAGCCTGGGCGATTACTACAACCTGACGCTGACAGCCACCTCGCCGCAAGGCTGCACCGCCACCGATGAGTTGCGCATTCGCTTGTTTGAGCGGCCCGCCATTTATGTACCTACTGCCTTTACGCCCAATGCCGATGGGCTGAACGATGCGCTGCGCCCCACGCTGGCTGGCATGCGCCAGTTGCAGTATTTCCGCATTTTCAACCGGTATGGCCAGCTGGTATTTGAAACCCGTACCGAAGGGCTGGGATGGGATGGACGCCTGAATGGCCAGCCCCAGCCGGCAGGTGCCTACGTGTACCAGTGCCAGGCCATAGACTACCTGGGCAACCAGACCGATGTAAAAGGCAATTTTGTATTGATACGCTGACGGGCGACTACAAAAAAAGATGCCGGCCACCCCACCTGAAAAACGCAACTTGCGGCCATGAAGCGGATAGTACTGATAACCGGCGCCACGGCCGGATTTGGGCAGGCCATGGCGCTGCGCTTTGCAGCCGAGGGCTACGATGTGATCATTACCGGACGGCGTGCTGAGCGCCTGCAAGCCCTGGCCGACCAGATCAACACCTTGGGCAAAGGGCGCTGCCTGCCGCTCTGCTTTGATGTACGCCAGCGGGAGGCCTGCCTGGCCGCCGTGGCGGGCTTGCCGGCCGAGTGGCAGCCCATCGACATCCTGATTAACAACGCCGGGGGTGCGTGGGGCCGCGACCGGGCCGACCAGGCCAACCTGGACGACTGGGATACCATGCTGGATACCAATGTAAAAGGCCTGATGTACATGACCAAGGCCGTGCTGCCGCAGATGACGGATCGCCGGCAAGGGCATATCATCAATATGGGATCGATAGCGGGTAAAGAACCGTATGAGAATGGCAATGGATACAATGCGGCCAAGTTTGCGGTGGAAGGCTTTAGCAGGGCCCTGCGGATAGATATGCTACCCTTCAACATTAAGGTAAGCCATGTGGCACCGGGCGCTGCCGAAACCGAGTTTAGCCTGGTACGCTTTAAAGGAGATGCCGGCAAAGCTGCGGCGGTATACCAGGGATACCAGGCCCTGCAGGCGACCGATGTGGCAGACATCGTGTACTACGTAGCCAGCCTGCCGCCGCATGTGTGCATCAACGATCTGGTAGTAACACC
>JALOMC010000411.1 GCA_025455665.1 Chitinophagaceae bacterium
CCGCATTTTCAAAAAGGGAAATACCATTACGCCGTGGCGAGGCGGCCTGCACTGGGCGGGCAGCACGTACAACAATCACTTTGCCGACGAGCTGCCTTCAGCCGATTTCAGGCAAAGCATGGAGGCCTGGCTCCGCAGCTTTTTGGTGCAGCCATTTGAGGTGGTCGATCACCTGGCGGCCATACGGCCGGCTACGGTAGAGCGGCGCCCTTTTGCCGGCTGGCATCCCCAGCATCCGCAGGTGGGCATTCTCAATGGCACGGGCACCAAGGGCGTCACGCTGGCGCCGTTTTTTGCGCAGCAGTTGGTGGCCAATCTGCTGCAGCAGCAGCCCATTTTGGCACAGGCCAATGTGGCCCGCTTTGCCCGGGTATTGGCCCGCTCGTAAATCGATGGGGCTTGTACCACTGCGCAATGGCTGCGGGCTGTATCATTGCAGCTGCAAAAAAGCCAACATCGCATGGAGCATCCGCCGGCCTCGAAAACCTACAGCATCCCGCTGCAGTACCGCATCATGGAAAACCTGCACATTGTGTTCTGGTTGTTCAAAGACCTGGCCTGGTGCCTCGAACTGAAATGGCTGGCGGTCATCATGGTGATTCCTACGCTGGTCATTTCGATTGTGATAGCCTGGCGCACCCGCTACATTGTGAGTGAACTGTGCCACAACCTGGCCGTGACGGTTTGGATAAGCGCCAACAGCTATTGGATGGTCACGGAGTTCGTGGGCATCGATAAAGAGATGTCGCCCCTGGGCATCACCTACAAGCACCTGGCGGCTATTCCTTTTGTTTTGGGCCTGCTTATTTTGGCCTACTACTACCTGTGGTACCGCCCCCGGCACCGGCGTGAGCTGGAAACGATGTGACCAAGCGCATTCACCGGCATCCATTCGTTCAGCACGAAGATTTGAAATTTGAGATTTGAAATTGGGTTTCGCACCGTTAGCTGTCCTTGTCCTTGTCCTTGACCTTGACCTTAACCTTAACCTCGGCATCGGCCTTGTCCTTTAAGTTGTCATTGCCCTTTGTCGCATTATCGTATTATCACATTATCACATTATCACATTAGTTTGCTGCTGCAATGCGCATCGTCTGCACCTGGTTGTAGCCTTCGTATTGCGGAAAATACATGAGTGATACCCGGGCCGGATTGAGCTGAAAGCGGCCGCCGAAGCGGGTTTCCAGCTCAATGCTGTAGGTGTGGGTACCTGCTGAGAGCCTTTCGGTGTACAGCACTACACGGTCCTTCAGGTACTCGCGGTGCTCGCCCCAGGGCTGGGGTCGCATGGCGTAAGTGCAGCCTGCCGGAATTGGAATATCGATTTGTACAAAGTCGGCGCTTTTCGCAGCATGGATGGTCACTTTCAATTGTAGTCGTTCGCCTGCTGCTACCTGCCATTGCGGTACGGGGTTGCCCTGCCAATACAGCTCGGAACTAACGGCAAACAGGCTATCTTTTGGCCGCTTTGGCACTACCCACTGCTGCTGGCTGAGGCCTACGTACAGCAGCCCGCTGCCCTGCTTGTGCAGGCGCACCGGCCCGGCCGGTAGCTGCAGCGTAGCCGGAAACTGGCTGATGCGCTGCTCATTTACCTGCAACACAGCCGGCTGTGGCCGCCGCACTTGTTGGGCCAGCGCATCATCCAGCAGCAGTGCTACTATTTCGGCCTGCTCTACGGTGTTGTTGTACCAGCCTTGCCGTTTGTTGGCAATAAAATACTGCTGCACCTGCGGCCAGTAGCGCCGCCAGGTGGTGTCGCTGCGTAGCACCTTGCCGGCCAGCACGGTGCTGGCTTGCACATTGTTGTGCCAGTACCAGCCTTCGGTGCCCCAGCTGATGCTGCCCAAAAAGTTTTCATTTCGCTGCTTCCAAAGTTTTTGCAGCTGTGCCTGATAGGTCAGTCCGCTTTTTTGCATGATGCGCACCATTTGCCAGCGTTCGTGCAGGCTCAGGCTGTCGAATGGAATGCTGTCAAGCGCCGGACCGTATGGGTAAACATGGCCCGCTTCGCTCATGGCCAGCAGGGCTTCCAGCTTGTCGTGCCGCGGCAATGTGCGCAGCTTGTTTTGCAGGTACAGCAGTGCTTCGCGAATGGCTCGCTGGTTAGCAGCACTGGTATCGGCATGCCGAAGGGCCTGCAATACCCGGGTGCTGATGTACAGGTTGGGTTGTCCGCTTTCCCACCAGGGCCAGCCGCCGCTGTAGTCCTGAAAGCGCAGCAATCGCTGGTTCAGTTTGTCTATCAGTGCATCGTGCTTGAATGGTTTTTGCAGCTGCTTGTAAATGCGTTTCATCATCAGCAGCCCCCACATTTTGTTGGCGGTTTGCTCCATGCAGGCCTGCGGATAATCTTTCAACCTTTCCAGTTCTTTTTCCAGCACATCCAGCAGGTTGTTTTGGGCGTGCAGGGTGATGCGGCCGCTATCGAGCAGGGGCGCTACCTGCCAGCTGGTATCGGTACTGCCAGCTATAAAAAACGTACCGCGGGTGTCGAGGGTGCCCACCGGTAGCACCGGGCTGCGGCGCTGTTCGCCATC
>JALOMC010000412.1 GCA_025455665.1 Chitinophagaceae bacterium
TGCTACACCGGCAACGTGCTCGATCAAAGCGGCACCAATGTGTTCAGTCTCACTGAATCGGGCGGGCCGGTCGCCGGGCGGCACACCATCATTCCTGCGGCAGGGGCTGGGCTCGATCCATTTGGCGGCTTTCCCATGCGCAGCCCCAATGGCAGCGACTATTGCGTACAACTGGGCAACAATACCGGCGGTGGCGAGGGTGAAGCCATCACGTACGAGTTTACCATACCAGCCAATAGAAACACGTATAGCCTGCTGTATTACTATGCGGTGGTGTTTGAAGGGCCCAACCACCAGCAACAGCAGCAGCCACGCATGGAAATAGAGGTAAAGAACCTGACCAAAGATGCAGTGATCGACTGTGCGTCTTTTGCTTTTATTCCTTTTGGTACCACCTTGCCGGGCTTTTTTGAGTCACCGGTTATTCAAAGCAATAGCCCTGTGTTTTGTAAAGATTGGACACCCGTCACCATCAACCTCGATGGCAATGCCGGCAGCACCATCCGCCTTACTTTTCGTACCGGCGATTGCACCTTTCGCCGCCACTTCGGCTATGCGTATATCGATGTAGCGTCTGATTGTAGTGGCGAGTTTACCGGCGCCTCCTTTTGTGCCGCCGATCCCGAAGTCACGGTGTCGGCGCCTTTCGGTTTTCAAACGTATACCTGGTTCAATGCCGATATGACCCGCCAGATCGGCACCGGTCAGTCTATCACGCTGCGGCCCCCGCCGCCGCCGGGTACGGTGCTGCAGGTGCGGCTGGTGCCATACGATGGTTTTGGCTGCCCGCAAACACTCACCGCCCGGCTGGAAGACAACCTCAACTTTGCAGCCGATGCCGGCCGCGATACACTGAGCTGCAACCTGGCGCCCGTTCGATTGGGGGCCGTGGCAAGGCCCGGGCTTCGCTACCAATGGACGCCAGCCACCGGGCTATCCAATCCGCAGGCGGCCAACCCCATAGCCGCACCTCCGGCCACCACGCAGTACATCTTAAAAGTGAGCAGCCCCGGAGGTGGCTGTGTAAGTACCGATACGGTACAGGTAATAGCCAGCAACCTGACCAATAGCCTGGCGCTGTCAGGCGCAGCGCAGTATTGCCTCGGCAGCGCCGATAGTGCGGTGCTGCAAGTAGGGGCGGTGGCCTTTGTGCAGTGGTATAAAAACGGGCAACTATTGCCGGGTGAAACGCAACGCCGGTACCGACCCGGCAGTACCGGCGTGTACCACGCATTTTTAAGAGATGAGTATGGCTGCAGCGATAGCACCACCCGCCAGCTGATCGATATTTCCAGCATCCCCACTGCTGCTGTACAGGTGCCTCAAACTGCACAGTGCCTGGTAGGCAATCAGTTTACGTTTAGCAGCACCAGTACCAATGCAGTAGGCGCTATGCAGTACCAGTGGTGGCTCGATGGGCAGCCCGCTTCTACCAGTGCAAGTTGGACGCATCAATTTGCTACTGCCGGCGCCCACCATGCACGGCTGGTAGTGCGCAGCAATGCGGTGTGTGCCGATAGTGTAGAGGTGGAATTGATGCTGTATCAGAATCCCGTGCCAAAGTTTGATGCCACTGCCGCTTGCATTGAGCAGCCTTTTGTGCCACTCAACCAAACCGATGAGCAGATTGGTTCTCCCATTCGGTATAGTTGGCTGGTAGATGGGCAGCCGTATTCCGAACTTCGGCAGCCCCCTGCGCAGGTGTTTGCGCAGGGTGGTGCGCATCGCATCACCTTGTTGGTCAGTAGTCAGCAGTGCCCGTTACCGCTGCAGTCGCTTAGCAAAAGCATAGTGGTGGAGCGGCCGGCACCGCCACAGCGCTACCCCGCTGTATTTGCCATCAGGCAGGTGCCCCTGCAGTTAGCCGCCCGAAGTGTGGGTGTACTGGCGCAATGGCAGCCCGCCACACAGTTGAATGATGCACAAACCTATCGTCCGGTTTTTACCGGCACACAGTCGCAGGATTATGCCATTGTACTCACCAGCCGGGGCGGCTGTGTCACAGTAGACAGTGTATTGGTAGAAATAGTACAGCGGGCCAATATTGAAGTGCCGACGGCATTTACACCCAATGGCGATGGCCGGAACGATGAATTGAAACCGGTGCCCATGGGGATAGCAGAAATTCGCTATTTCAGGATATTCAATCGCTGGGGCCAACTATTGTACGAAAGCCGCCAAAGCCGTACCGGATGGGATGGTACTTTTAAAGGACAGCCAGTGGCTACGCAGGCGGTAGTGTGGATGGTAGAAGGCGTGGGGCTGGATGGAACGGTGATTACCAAAAAAGGAACGACTGTATTGATACGTTGAAAAGCAAAGTCTGAACCTACAGGGCCGGCCGGCAAATAAGGGCCTGCCCCAAAAGGAGTTAGCAAAACAACCACAACTAAACTTCATAAGCCTGGTGCCATGATAACTGCTGCGATTCCCAAGCTGCCTTTTATCGATAAGCAAGCAACGATTGACTACTACTGTACTCAATTGGGTTTTGTGCTGGCAAACGACTACGGAGATTATTTCCTGATAGAGAAGGATATTCATGAATACTATCAGCAGTTGCAGCAGCAGCTTGTAGCTATTCATCCCAATGCTGCACTGGAGCAAAAGCCCTGGCAGCAATGGGAGTTTTCGCTGCTGGATCCGAATGGCACCTTGCTTACATTTGGGCAATCAGTTGATTAGAAAAATCATTGTAAAAAAAGTTTTAAGAAAAATTTGGAATGTATGCGGCTGCTCTCACAACTTTGCGCAGCATTCGTCACAAAAACATTTTTTTATGCTTCGCAAATTCAATGAAATACGGACCGCATGGCTATATGATAGCATGCTGGGCGAGGCATATCTATAGTGCAGACCAACTTGGTTTGTGCAAAAATGCCCCGCCAACTGCGGGGCATTTTTGTTATTCGCTACTGCAGTTCATTTCTCTGGTCATTGCTGCCAGCTGCACCTCATAGGGTTGTCGGGCTGGTGGCCTGCCAGATGCATACCCTGTTGGGTTCCCCATTTTTTCACCTCTTCAAAAAAGAAAAGGAGGGTACGATGTTTCCGTTTGTAAGACGGAGGCGGATAGCAGATATCGCCTCCTTGATGAGTCAGCAATTTTTAGATAGCCGGGCCGTGTTCATGCACTTGTTCGATGAGCTGCCGTGCGTATCTGTCATCACCCAAATTGATAGCACACAGGCGCTGACCCTGGTAGAGCAGTTGCATGGCACTGCGGTCGGCAGGGTATGGCAGCACAATGCCTTCGACCACGATGAACAGCGCATCCACTTTCATGTATCCATCATCGAGTTGTCGCACAGCCGGTTGATAGAAGTGGGTCCATCGTACGTAGAACTGCTGCATACCCCGGCCCGGTACGATTGGGCACGAGAAGTGATGTGTGCACTGTCGAGGGTGCGGATGGTACCCGAAGTAGCCGTGGCCATGGCGGCACCCACTACCGTGCGGGGTTTTGCACGGGCATTTTACGACAATTAGCAGGCGCTGCCTTTGCGCAGTGCCTGCTTTCAAAAAAGGCAAAACACATGAACAGTCAATTAATACACCAATATGCCAATGAAGATGCCCTGTATAACGGGCGCTACCACAATGCAAGGGCTTTGTTTCAGCTGCAATATCAGCAGCTGCCGCAATTGGCTTTTGCAGGCAGTATCAACGGCGAAAAGGCATTTGAAGCCATCAAAGCGGCGCATACCAGCCTTTTAAAAGAAACGTACGTGTACCACTGGGTGCGCAGCCGCGATCAACGCCTGATGTACGATCGGAACATTTTGCTATTGACGGTACCAGTGGTGATTGAGTTCGATGAGGATTATGTGATGATTTTTTACAGCCAGGGCCAATGGAGTCTGGTGCAGGCTATCATTGCCATGGTTGGTAAGTTCAAGCTACGACAGCGGAGAGCGCCACAGGAAATCAATATCGTCGTTCGCGGTTCGGATGGCTACGAGCTAAAGCCAATGGAGATCAAGCGTACAAAATTGGATATCGACTTGTACTACAATGATGACTTCAAGCCGGTAGACGCATTGATAAAGGAGCGATTGCGGCGCAAGCGGGATCGGGGCATCGTATTGTTGCACGGATTACCCGGTACCGGAAAAACCACTTACCTGCGTCATTTGGTAGGTCAGGTCCGAAAGCGAGTCTTGTTTTTGCCGGCCAGCATAGGCGAAGAGCTGCTGCAACCTGCATTTCTGGAATTATTGGTCAGCTACCCCGACTCCATCCTCATTATGGAAGATGCAGAAAATATCAT
>JALOMC010000413.1 GCA_025455665.1 Chitinophagaceae bacterium
CGGGCATAGCCGGGTCCGCCGGCGTCGGCGCCGGGGTCAAAATAGCCGGCAAAGTTGGTGCCTGCGGTTCCATTCACCGTTACGTCAATGGTGCGGTCGTCGGTGCAGGTAATGCTGGTCATATTGCTGACAGCTGCCGGTGGCGGCGCTTTTATCTGGATGGCCCTGACTGCCCAACGGTCGGTACCCGATGTGAATTGTTGGAAGCTCCACAGTGTCATATCATCGCTGGGGTCCAGCGCTGTTTGTGAGTAGTCGCCCCAGCGCTGCGCCGGCTCGCTACCTTGCAGGTTAAAGTCGGCGGCGTAGTCTGAAGCATTTACTGGTGCAAACAAGGTGCCCGATGTGGTGCTGGCATAGCGGCCGGCAATGACCGCATTGGCGTAGGCCGATGTACCCGCTACCGATGCGCCCAGCACGGCGTGCCCCTGACCGGTGCCCGAGATATCGCCAAACCAATAGTTGCGGGGGCCAAAGGCTGTGTTGTCAAACAGGGTGCCACTTTGGCCCAGCGTAATGCTGGCGCCGTTGGCCGTAAGCGCATACCAGCGGGTAGCGGTGCGGCTGGCCTGGTTTTGTATGGCCACTCCCGTACTGGTCACGCCGATGTTGTGTGCCGTCCAGATGGTGGAGGTGCCGTTGTTTTTATTGCGCACTAGCCGGGCATTCAGCAGGCGGTCGTCGCCGGCATCCAAATCAGCCGTGCTGCCCTGCGCCGGTACTTCTAACGGAAACTCGGTAGCCGGTACGCTGATAGTGCCAGCTGCAGAAGTAGGGGTAGCGCTGCCCGGATTGCTGATGACCAGAAAGTTGAGCACGCCAAAAAACTGGGCGCTCACGCCTACAAAGTAGCCGAAGTTGGCATTGGGGTCATCGTTTTGCACGCCCTGCGGGCAAAACATGCCGGTAGCGTTGGTGCCCACGCCACGGAAAGCAGTGAAAGTGAGCGGTCCGCTGCCGGTGACACTCGACTTGCGAATAACATAGGCGGTGGAACCAATAAAGGTGCCGGCAGTGGCATCAAAAATGAGGCCGCCTACATACAGCGCATTGCGGTCTACACCCAGGGTGGGATAGTCGCAAAACTGGCCGGCATCGGGGCTACCGAAAGCGGCACCATTGTCGTGATTGAAAAAGAAGAAGCTGAAAGAGGTAAGATCGGTAATGGTGGGGCCATTGCTTACGGCCAGCATAATGCGATTGCTGGCCGCCTCTGTATTGATGGCTACTATGAACCAGCGCTGGCTCAGCCGATCATAATGCACATGTGGGTCGGTCACTTCGCTGTTGTTGCGCACCGATTGAAAAAAGTCTTCGATGTACACGGAGTACACCGCGCCGCCCAGGGCCAGGGCGCCCGAGGTGGTACTAGTGGTGAGCGGTGCATCGCACACGGTGGGTTTGTTGTACCATTTCAGCCGGTTGTTGCTGGCTATGCATACTTGTGTGGGGCCTACTTCGCCCATGCAGTCGGGCGGTGTTACCACCACGCCGGGGGTTTCAAAGGCATGCAGGGCTGCAAAATTGGAATGGATGCCTTGTGTATTCTGCTGCGCTATCACCGGCGGCTCGGTAGTTTTTGGAAAACTGGCGAGTGCCTCGGCACCGGGGCGCTGGCTGGGCCTGCGGTTTCTTTTTGTGCTCAGTTCTTCACGAATCTTCACCTGGTTTTGCCGAATCACGAGTGCAGATTCTTTGGCAATTTCTCCTAGTGTTTTTACCACGGGCAGGCTGCCTTTGCCGGCCTCGCCCGGTATAGAGGTTTGGCTAATGCCGGGCAGCGACAACAAGAGAGCACCGAAAAGCAGGGTGCGAAGCGGACTTTTCATAAGCGGTTTGTTTGAGCAGAATACCAAACTTAGCCATTACAAACGTGCCGCCGTCGGGTTGGTTTGGTTTTTTGCTGGTAAAAATGACAAGTAGCGGCAAGAACCTGCCTGCTACCCCGGGTGCGAAAGCCGGGCAATGCACTGTTGCCGAAGGGCGCCGGATGCGGAGGGCCTGGCCTCGACTCAGTCGAGGCGGCAGCGCAGCGAACCCCGCAGCAGCCGGTACCGTAGCTGAGTAGTGCACTGTAGCCCGCCGCCCCCCGTAGAAAAAAATAGCAGCCTGGTTTACAGGGGTGTAATGGTGCGCAACAGGTCTTCAAACTCATCGCGGCGCCTGATCAGGCGGGTGTCGTTGCCATGTACCAGCACCTCGGCCGGCTTGTAGCGGCTGTTGAAGTGACTGCTCATTTCAAAACCATACGCACCGGCATTGAAAAAGCAGAGCACATCGCCTTCGCGTACCTCGGGCAGTGAGCGGTCCCAGGCAAAGGTGTCGGTCTCGCAAATATTGCCCACCACTGCATAATGCTGTGGCATGCCCTGCGGATGGCTGAGGTTGCGGATGTAGTGGTAGCTATCGTAAAACATGGGCCTGATCAGGTGATTAAAGCCCGTATCGATGCCGGCAAATGTGACATTGCTGGTTTCCTTCAGCACATTCACCGTGGCCAGCAGGTAGCCACATTCGCTTACAAAATATTTGCCGGGCTTCCAGCTGCCGGCCATTGGGGTTGGGGTGGCTGGCAAAGGCGGCGCCCACGGCCTCGGCCAGGGCTTCGATGTCGGTCACGGCTTCGCCCTGGCGGTAGGCTACTTTAAAACCGCCACCGAGGTCGATGTGGTCGAGCTCTTTGAAGTGCGGGATGATATCGAACAGTACCTCGATGCCTTTTACAAATACCTCCACATCTTTTATTTCGCTGCCGGTGTGGATGTGCAGGCAGTTGATGTGCAGCTGCAGCTCATCCACCAATTGTAGTATCTCGGGCAGCTGATCTACTGGTATGCCGAACTTGCTTTTATCGTGCCCGGTCGAAATTTTCAGGTTGCCGCCGGCCATAATATTGGGCCGCAGGCGGATGCCCACCGGGTAGCTGTGCCCATACTCCTGACCAAACTTGCGCAGGTGGCTCAGGCTATCGATGTTGATATGCACGCCCAGTGCCACGGCTTCCTGTATTTCAGAAAAATGAATGCCATTGGACGTGTACAGCACCTGCTGTGGCCGGGCGCCGGCGTACAGGGCCATTTTTACTTCGTTGATGGAGCTACAGTCGAGGCCGGCCCCCAACTGCAGCACATGCTGCAGCACATGCGGATTGGTGAGGGCTTTGCAGGCGTAGAAAAACCGCACTTGCTGACCCGCAAAAGCGGTTTGCAGGCGCTGGTATTGCTGGCCTATTTTATCGGCGTTGTATACGTATACCGGGGTGCCATATTGGGCCGCTATGGCCAACAGGCGTTCATCGCTCAGGTGCTGTTCCATGTACAGGGGAAAATATCTTGTTGCGGCCGGCTAACCGGTGTGCCGGCTGCCGGCGGTTTTATTCATCAGGCGTTTTCGTCGGGTGGTGATTGTTCTTCTGGGGCAGCTTCGTCGCCGCCGGTCGGTGCATCCGGCTCATCGGTGGCGGGGGGCGCCGCTTCCTCTGGCTTTTCCTCATCCTCCACCTCGCCCTCAACCTCAGCCTTGACCTTATCCTCCATCTCGCCCTCCACCTTGACCTCCACTTCCTCCATCTCCCCGTCGGCATTCACGGCCAGTTGTGGCTCGGCGGCTTCTTCGGCATCGCTGTCTACCAGGTGGGCTTCGGTTACGGCAGTGGGCTGCACCATTTCGGTGGGAATGATGTCGCTCAGCTTGGGCAGTTCATCGGCACTGTTGATGCCGAAGTAGTCCATAAACGTGCGGCTGGTGGCGTACACCAGCGGGTGGCCCGGCGCATCTTCTTTGCGGCCGGTAATCATGATCAGTTCTTTTTCCAGCAGTTTTTGCACGGCATAGTCGCTGTTTACGCCGCGAATGCTTTCTATTTCGCCCTTGGTAATGGGCTGTTTGTAGGCAATGATGGCCAGGGTTTCCAGCGCTGCAGTGCTCAGGCGTTTCAAAAATTTATCGCCATTCAGCACGGCCACCGTTTTGTGGTAGCTGCCCTTGGTCAAAAACTGCCAGCCGCCGCCGCTTTCCCGCACTTCAAACGGGTAAAACTCGGCCGCATATTTTTCACGA
>JALOMC010000061.1 GCA_025455665.1 Chitinophagaceae bacterium
GGTGGCGGCCACCGGACATACGTTTTCGCAAGGCGCATTGTCGCAGTGCTGGCACATCATGGGCATAAACACCACGTCCTTCACATCATCCGGGTTCTTGGCATCGCTTACATAGTAGCGGTCTATGCGCAGCCAGTGCATATCGTGGCCACGCAGCACTTCGGTTTTACCTACCACCGGCACGTTGTTTTCGGCATTACATGCTACCACGCAAGCACCGCAACCATTGCAGGTGTTCAGGTCTATGCTCATACCCCAGTGTACACCCGGGCGGTCGTTCAGCCTGGGATCGTACAGCGAGCCCTCATTGCGATAGTCGCCGCTTTTGCTGGCGTAATCGTCTACCAGCATGTCACGCTGCGCCTTAAACATCTCGGGGTGCTTCTTGAAGGTAGCCAGCGAAGTTTCCTTCACCACCTCCATACGACCCTCGTATGAGTTGTGCACCTGGTTTTGTGCTACTTCGTAGGTTTCGCCGGTGGTGCTCACTTCAGCACTGAAGGCTGCCATCTGAACAGCACCACCTACAATGCTCGCCATCGGGAAGGCATTCTGACCAGCGCCACGGGCGGCCACCCCCACCTTTTCGCTACGGCCATAGCCTACTGCTATGCCAATGGTGTTGGTTTGTGTGCCGGGTACAATGATAACGGGCAGCTTCAGCTCTTTACCGTTGGCTTTGATGCTGATAACCGGCTTCTTGGGGTTCACCTCGTACGCATCAGCGTCGCCGTTGTCAGTCAGGTCAATGCCCAGCAACTCTTTCGCGGCAGCGGCCGATACAGTAGCGTAGTTGTCCCAGGTAGCCTTGGTGACCGGGTCGGGCATTTCCTGCAGCCAGGGGTTGCTGGCTTGTGCACCGGCACCAATGCCTACTTTTTCGTACAGGGCCACTTCCCACTTGCCACCCTTGGGCGCAGCGCTGGCCGCGGCCAATGCAGCAGCTACAGCACCGCCATTAAAGGGAGCACCGGCAGCTGCTACTTCAGTAAAGCGGAGGCCATTGCGGAGACTTTCGTCCCATCCTTCCTGGCCCCCGGCCAGCGGCATCCAATATTCTTTCAGGTAAGTTTCGTAGTTGATGGTGGCGCCGCTCCACTTCAGCAGGCTGTCTTGCCACTGGCGGGTTTTAAACAGCGGCGCAATGGTGGGCTGAATGAAGCTGAAAACACCGCTCTTCGGCTCAGCGTCGCCCCAGCTTTCCAAGAAATGGCTGTCGGGGCACACAAATTTGCAGAGCTCAGTAGTCTCGTCCAGCTTGCTGTTGAAAGAAACGCTCAGTCCCACTTTGCTCAAACCAGTTTTGAACTTGTCGGCATTGGCATAGCTGTAGACCGGGTTGGCACCCACTATCAGCAGGGCACCCACCTGGCCCGCATTCATATCGCTTACCAGTTGCTCAAACTCGGCATCGGTACCCTGGCGGTAGTTGCTAGTTTGCGCCCAGTTAATGGTTTTGCCCACGGCACCCAGTGCTTCGTTGATGGCGTTCACCAAAATCTGCACATGGGTATCGTTGCTACCGCTTACTACCAGGGCATTGCCGGCAGCAGCTTTCAGGTCTTTGGCAGCCTTTTCTATGCCGGCCTTCAGCTTGGCATCGGCTATGCTAACGGCACCACCGGTGACCGCACCATACAAGGCGGCGGCTACCAGTGCAGCTTCCGACGGCTTGTGGGTAAAGCGTTCGTCGGCATTGGCACCGGTCATGCTCATGATGCTTTCAAACTGGTAGTGCTTGCTCAGCTCCAGGTTTTTTTCGTCGATACGACGGCCCTTGGCGTACTGACCGGCAAACTCAACCGGGCTCAGCCACGAACCAAGAAAGTCGGCGCCGAGGCTCACAATCACCTTGGCATTGTCGAAATGGTACGAAGGGATGGCACGCTTGCCGTAGGTGGCTTCGTTGGCCATCAGCAGGCCGCTGTAGCTCACCGCATCGTAGGTTACGTGGCGGCTACCGGGGTACTTGGCCAAAAATTCGCCCACCAGCTTTTTGGTAGAGGGCGAAGTGATAGTAGAAGTAAGAACGACTACCGGGCGGGTGTTGGCCACCATGGCGTCGCTTATCATTTTATCGAAGGCATCGAAAGTGGCTACTTCCACCAGTTTGCCTTCCTTAATCTGAGCGGGAAAACGCAGGCGGCTGGTATCGTACAAATCCAGCACCGAGGCCTGGGCACGGGCGCTGGTACCACCGTGGGTGATGGGGCTTAGCTCGTTGCCTTCAATTTTGATGGGGCGGCCATCACGTACTTTGGCTACCACGCTTACCACGTCGCCATCCTGCACGTAGGTGGTGGCATAGTAGTTGGGTACGCCCGGTATTACATTGTCCGGTTTGTTTACAAACGGAATCGCCTTTTTAACCGGCATTTCGCAGCTGGCAGCCACGGTAGCAGCAGCAGTGCTGAAGCCGAGGTACTTCAAAAAGTCGCGACGCGGAGCACTGGCCTGCAGCAAGCCTTTGTCGTCTGCTTCAAACGGAAGATCTTCCTTGAATTCATCCTGCACATCTGCCTGATGACCTTCTGTCTTATTCAGGGCGCCAAAGTTTTGCCAGATCTTATTACTCATACTATGCTAATGTGATAATGAGATGATGTGATAATGTGATAATGCTGGTAGCGGACCATCAGGCCCCGCCACATCATTACCAGATTAGTAGTGACACTTCTGGCACTCGGTACCGCCGATTTTTTCTACGGTTACGCTGTCCATTTTGCCATTCTTCAGATCGTCGTGAAACTTCTCGTAAATGCTGTAGAAGCCATTGTCTTTGAACTGCACCTTGGTTTCGCGGTGGCAGTTGATGCACCAGCCCATGCTCAGATCGCTGAACTGGTACACGTGGCCGGCCATGTTTTGTACTTCGCCATGGCAGGTTTGGCAGGCTACTTTACCGGCTTTTACGTGCTGGGCGTGGTTGAAATAAACGTGGTCGGGCAGGTTGTGGATCTTCACCCACTCAATCGGCTTGGCTTTCGAGGGATCCCAGGGTTGGCCGGGCGTGAAACCAGCATACTTGTACAGCTTCTTGATTTCCTCGGTACCGTTCACTTCCTGACCGTCTTCGTTGTACAGCGGTTCGCCTTTGTACTCATTAATGGCCAGGTGACAGTTCATACACACGTTTACGCTGGGTATATTGGCATGCTTGCCCTCCTGCGCACCGCCGTGGCAGTACAAGCAGTTGATTTGGTTAATACCAGCATGCACCTTGTGGCTATAGAAAATTGGCTGCTCGGGCTGGTAGTCTTTGCTACGGCCCAAATTCACAGCACCTTTCGAAATATAAACGCCTGCTACTACAAACAGCAGCACGGTGCCAAAAGCCAGGTAAGTCTTGTTTTTCCAGAAGGCAACGGGCTCAGCCGAAGGAATGCCATCCTTTTCATCGGCCAGCTTGCGCAGGTTGCTGTTTACCTGCAGCAGTATCAGGGCCACCAGCGCCAGTACCAGCGTGATGATGCCGAACAACAGCGAGTTGTCGCCCTCTGCCTTGGGAGCACCGGGTGTGACTCCAGGAGGCGGAGCAGGCGGTGTCCATTTTTCAATGTAGGTCACGATGGCCTCAATATCGGCATCGGGCAGCGCAGCAAAGCTGGTCATGGCGGCCGGGCTCCAATCCTTGATTTTCACAGCATAGGCGTCGCCGGTGGCTACCGCGTCGGGCCAGTTTTTGATCCACTTTTTCAGCAGGTCGCGGCTCGACCAGCGTTCTGTCACCCCCAGCAGCGCCGGACCGGTCAGGTCCTTGTCCATTTTGTGGCACGAGGCGCAGTTTGCATTAAAGAGGGCTTTGCCATCCTGTGCAACAACCGGGTTGAAACCGGCGGCAAACAACAGCACAAAACCTAGAACTACGGGGAGGGCGGCTTTGCAATTTCTAATCATAACTCACTGATATTGAAGGGCACCTGGGAACAATATCCTTTTAATGGCGGGCAAAAATATGACCTCAGCATGACATTCTACTTTTATGTATAAAAAAAATTACCCTTCGCCAGCAAGGGTTTTCACGCCTCTACAACAGTTTATAACAGTTGATTATCAGCGCCTGCGGCGAGAGAATATACCCGCCGGCGGGTATTGGTTGGCGATGACCAAAAATGCTGTTTTGGGCCTCAGAAAACAAGGTATTCTTCAACAACCAAAACTGAACAGCATGAAACGGATTGCAACCTGGACCTGCCTGACCCTGCTATGGCTGGCAGCCTGCCTGCCTGCAGCGGCACAGCGTACGGCGGCCGACTGGGAAATGGACTTTGACGGCGGCGTAATGTGGTACCAACTGAGCGAGGTGGGCACCCTGGTAGTGGCCACCAAAGGCGCCTTGAATGGCATAGACCCCCAAACCGGCCAGCAAAAGTGGAAGGTAGAAAGCATGGGCAACCTGGCTGCCGAACGCTACGAAGCCATTGCCGGCTCGCCACTGGCGCTGGTAAAAGACAAGCGGGGCCTGTTTTACGACTATCAGGTGCTGGACCTTTTTACCGGCAAAATACTGTGCAACAGCCGCGACCTGGGCATTGCCAACGCCATGAGTGCCTACCCCATGAGTGCCCTGAATGCGGTGCTGATATATGGCAGCAACAAAATGGGCAAGATGGTGCTGCTGTGTGCCGATGCAGCCACCGGGGCCAAACGCTGGGAGGTAGAAAAGTTTATGGACAAAATCAGCGAAGTAATCATTGTGCCGCCCTATGCGGTGGAGGGTGGTAAATACTTCATGCTGGCCACGTCTAAAAATGTGTTCAAGGTAGAAAGCGCTACCGGGGCCAAGGTGTGGGAAGCCGATTTCAAAAACGACCTGGTGAAGGCAGGACCTGGCCTCAAAACCGGCTTTTTCACCCTGGAAGAATTCAAAGACCGGGTGTGGTTCCTGACCCAGGACAATTTTACTTGCTTCAACCTGGCCAATGGCAGCTACAAATGGCAGCCCATGAAGCTGAAAAGCCCCATTTCGAACATCATTTACGACAAGCGTGGCATGCTGTGCGCCACCAGCGAAAACGATGACGACGAAAAGGGCGGAAAAGGGCTGATAGGCAAGCTGGCCAAGGCCGCTACCGATGGCAACAAGGCCCGCATGATGAGCCTGGACTACGAAACCGGCCAACCTCGATGGAAAGAGCCGCTGCGCCTGAGCGGCGATCTCGTTTCATCCGCCTACTACGACAACAATAGCAAGATAGCCGTGGCTACCACCAGCGAAAAGGGTAAAAACCGCATCAACCTGCTGGACCTGGAGCGGGGCGAATACTTGCTGAAAGACCCATTCAAAGTAGACGGTGACCTCATCGACATTAACATGACGCCCAAAGGCGTAATGTACTTTACCACCGACGAGCTGAATATACTGGATGTACAAACCGGCAAGGACAACTGGGCCAAAAGCCTGAAGTTTAAAGAAGGCGGCATGGGCAGCTATAAAGATGGAAAGCTGTACATCTACGGCGACGGCAATTTTTACCGCTTTGACCCGGCCACGGCCGAATACACCGTGATAGCTGAAAAGCTGGCCTTTGATGGCAAAGAGCGCCCCACCCGCCTGGAAGCCAAGGCTGACGGCCTGGTAGTGCGCAGCGACCAAAACCTGATGAAAATAGACCTGAGTGGCAAAAAAGTGTACCACACCTACAAAAAAGCGCCTGGCAAAAGCCTGGCAGGGAAAATACTGGCCGGCACCATGGCGGTAGCCAGCATGGCCATGGCTACCAGCTACGCCTATACGGCTGGTGCCACCAAGGGCAAGGTAAGCTACAGCGACACCCGCTACCTCGAAAGCCAGCAGGCCAGCTGGAGCAATGCCGCCAGCGCCAGCTTTGCCGAAATGAACAAGCGCTTTAAGGCCAGCGTAAACGCGGATAATGCCATGGCCATGCTGACCGATCTGGATGCTGGCGTAGGCGTAGTGCTGCTGGATAAAAACAATGGCAAGGACCTGCGCGGCATTGTAATGGGCGATAAAGACCCCGACTACAGCATCGACGAAATAAGCCGACTGGTGATCTACAAAAGCAGCCGCGATCAGCTGAAAGCCTACAAATACTGAGCATTAGCTTCACCCCACACCCACCCTTTGACTCAACTGCATCCCTGCCAGCTATGCCAGGCCGTGTACAATCAGCGGCTATGGTAGCAGCCCGGCGGGGATGCTTTTTTTACCATCGCTTTGTAGCCGCTGGTAGGGCTAGCCTGCACATAATGCTGCATCTTCGCGACCATGTTTAGCAGACTGCAGGCAAAATGGAAGGTGAATGGCTGGCAGCTCACCCTCATTCTGTGCACTTTTGCCATCGGGGGTAGCCTGTGTGGCTTTTTTACCCGCCAGCTCATTACGCCCATGCGCATTGAGCAGCCGTTTTTGTACGGCACCCTCTACTTCGTCATCCTCACGCTGCTGTGGCCACTGTGTGTACTCACGGTCAGCATTCCGCTGGGGCAGTTCCGCTTTTTCAAAAATTACCTGGCCAAAATGGGCAGCCGGCTGGGCCTGGGCAAAAAAACGGCCAGCACCGCCACCGAAAGCCATGTACACATCGCCATTTTTGCCAGTGGCAGCGGCAGCAATGCCCGCCTGCTGATGCAGCGCTTTCAGCACCACCCCCGCATACGGGTGCAAATGCTGGTGAGCAACAAACCCGGCGCTGGCGCCCTTCACCACGCCGCCGATTTTGGAGTTTCTACGCTGATCATTGAAAAAGAGCAGTTTTTTAGCGGCGATGCCTACCTGGCCGAGCTGCAAGCCGCCGGCGTGCAGTACATAGTACTGGCGGGCTTTTTGTGGAAAGTGCCACCAAAATTGATAGCTGCCTACCCGGGTAAAATTGTAAACATTCACCCGGCCCTACTGCCAAAGCATGGCGGCAAGGGCATGTATGGCCAGCATGTGCATGCGGCTGTGCTGGCCGCCGGCGATGCCGACAGTGGCATTACCATTCACCTGGTAGATGAGCACTACGACCATGGTGCCCACCTGCTACAGGCCCGCTGCCCCGTGCTACCGGGCGATACGCCAGGCACATTGGCAGCCCGCATACAGCAGCTGGAACACCAGCACTACCCCGAAGTGGTGGAGCGGTGGGTGCTAAGCACTGCATTGGTTGGCAAATAAGCACAGTTATCAAAACTGAACAGGCAGGCCCGACCGATGCCGGGTCACCTTACTATTTTAGCGCCATGAATAAATCACTCCTGGCACTGGCTGCCCTGGCCTGCTGCCTGGCAGCCTGCCAAAAAAGCATTTCGTGGGAAGAAGACACCCGTGCACAGCAAGCCCGGCTGATGGGTCGCTATCGCTTCGATTCGGCGGTGTACAACTACTACTCCGTCTCTACCGCCAGCATTCCACCAGATAACCTTCGCGATAGCAGTGTGATACGGTACACCACCCAAAACAATAGGGGGTTCATGATACTGACTGATAAAGACCAAATAGCAGACAGTATGATGTTCGATGTCGATACAAAGATTATTTCCTACGGCTTTCAAAATGGTTTGTCTTTGGGCGAGAGCGAAATTGACCTTGTTTTTTCCTGGGGGCCGGTAAACGATACTTTTCCATACCGGCTGACGCCCAACAATGGATTTGTAACCAAAACCGATCTGCCAACCGATTCCCTCGGCGGCCCGCTCCGCGATATTGAAATGCAGTGGGAAATGCAAGGCAACCGGCTCATTTTTACTGCCCCGATTGTGGGCGGCTTTACTGATAGCATCATGGGTGTGGCCGTGCGGGTGCGTACCAATGGCAATATGAAACAATACTTTACCAAGCTGTAAATCCGGCCTTTGGCTGCTCATAGCTGGTGGACTGAACCGCACTTGTTGCGGTTTTTTTATTTCCCGTATTTTTCGGAAACAACAGAAATAATTGCCATGCGATTTTTACTCCTCGTTTCCCTCGTTTTTTCAGGCACAGTTGCACTGGCCCAACTACCCGTGGCACCCAGCGCTACCGCTGTAGGCATGGATGCCAATCGCCTGCGGCGCATCGATGGCCTGATGAAACAATACATCGATCAGCAATGGATAGCCGGTGCTACTGCTATTGTGGTGCGCAATGGACAGGTAGTTTACCATCAGGCATTTGGCGTGGCCGATGTAGCCACCAGGCGCCCCCAACAAAAAGATGACATCTTTCGCATTGCATCACAAACGAAAGCCATTACCAGCGTAGCCGTGATGATACTGATGGAAGAAGGCAAACTGCTGCTGGATGATCCGCTGGCCAAATACATTCCTGCCTTTGCCAATGCCCAGGTGATTGATAAGTTCAACGAGGCTGATACCACCTACACCACAGTAAAAGCCCGCCGGGCCATCACTATTCGTGATTTGCTGACGCACACCTCGGGCATAGGCTATGCGCAAATAGGTACACCACGGGCCAAAGCGATGTATGCCAAAGCCGGCGTGGGCTCGCAAATAGGCACCCCCTTTGAAAGCCTGGAAGTCCAGGTGCTGAAAATAGCAGCGCTGCCGCTGGAGCACCAGCCCGGCGAACGCTTTACCTACGGCCTGAATACCGATGTACTGGGCTACCTGGTAGAAGTAGTAAGCGGCCAAAGCCTGGCCGACTTTTTCCGACAGCGCATTTTTGAACCGCTGGGCATGCACGATAGCTGGTTTTACCTGCCGGCAGGCAAGCAAACCCGCCTGGTGGCACTGCACACCGAAAACAAGCAGCAGCAGGTGATAAAAATGACGGAATCGCCTACCAGTGGCATCAGCAGCCTTGATATAGACTACCCCAACAAGGCTGGCAAACTATACAGCGGCGGGGCTGGCCTGGTAAGTACGGCTTACGACTATGCATTGTTCATGCAAATGCTGCTGAATGGCGGCAGCCTGAATGGCAAGCGCATTATAAGCCGCAACAGTGTAGACATGATGACGCAAAACCAAATCGGAACCATTGATCGGGGCCCGTACGAAAAGTTTGGACTGGGCTTTGGTATCATTACCGAAGCGGGCAGCGGTAAGCTTGGACTAAGTACCGGCACATTTAGCTGGGGCGGTGCTTTCAGCAGCACTTACTGGATTGATCCAAAAGAAAAGATAGTAGCGCAGCTGTTTTTAAACCAATATCCCATCAGCCACGGCGATATCCACGACAAGTTTAAGGTACTGGTGTATAGTGCGCTGCAATAGCCGCCTACAGCAAACAACCCGTACAGCAGCAAGGCTGCACAATGCGGTCGCTCATCAATGTTTATTGGTAGTATTGCAGCAGTCAGGTAGCAGCTTGCAGGAGCTACTACCTCATAAAACAAAGAATTTGTGCGGCGAACCAACACTACCATCCGGCCAACAGCTGTGAGAACTTCCTTTCGGGTCCTGCTGTGTGTGTTGGCCGCTCTTTCCACGGTGCGGCAGGCGCAGGCACAATTGGCGGCTTCCTTTGTTACAGATAAGCCGGGGGCATGCGCCCCTGCCCTTATTCAGTTTTCAAATACCAGCACCGGCGCCTCGGCGGCGGCTACTTATTTGTGGGATTTCGGCAATGGCAATTCGTCGACCCTGGCCAATCCATCGGCCACGTATACCGAAGAAAGAGACTACACCGTTACCCTGACCGTGACCGACGGCAACAACAAGAGTACAGCCAGCCGCACTGTGACTGTTTACAAAAAGCCAGCCATTGATTTTCAGGCAGGCAAGCGTGTTCATTGCATACCAGAAGCTGT
>JALOMC010000062.1 GCA_025455665.1 Chitinophagaceae bacterium
AAAAAGTTTAAGGGTGCCACACTGTTTCAATGCAGTGCACAGGCCGCCTATTTTGCACTGGCCAAGGCACGGTTTGGCATTGTATCGCTGGACTAAAAAAGCTACCGCCGCTATTGCTCCAGCCCATACACCCGCACATAGTCCACCTCCATTGTGGCCGGAAATACAGCTGCATCCACCCCTTTTTGCCCACCCCAATTGCCCCCCACAGCCAGGTTCAGCAGCCAGTGAAAAGGCTGATCAAACGGCCACTCCGCAGTGGTCTTCCGCTCATTATCAAATCTGAAAAGGCGCTGACCATCAATAAAGCCCTCGATGTAGTCCGGCGTCCAATCGACCCGGTATACATGAAAATCGGACAGGGCGCCGGGCACCTGCCTGAAAGCGGTTTTCTGTGTTCCTTTTATGTGATTATAAGCTTGGGTATGTACACTAATGTGGACTTTTTCAGGGTCATAGCCTACGTGCTCCATGATGTCAATTTCGCCGCTAGCAGGCCAATTGCCGTAGCGCCAGTGCGTGGGTAGCATCCAAATAGCCGGCCAGGTACCCAACCCGGCCGGCAGTTTGGCACGGGCTTCAAATCTTCCGTACAAAAAATCGCCCTTGCCTTTGCTTACCAGCCGGGCACTGGTGTAGGCACTGCCCTGCCAGGCCTGGGGCCGGGCCGTGATGCGTAGCACCCCTTGCTGCACCCACGCATTGCCACTATCCCGGTAGTATTGTAGCTCTTTGTTGCCCCATCCGTGGCCCCCCACATCATAGCCCCAGCGGGTGCTGTCGGGCCTGCCTTCGTAGTCAAATTCATCGGCCCATACCGGCATGGCGGTGTACCGGTAAGGGGCTTGTGCCAGGGTCATCGTCGCCAGCAACAAGGCCGCCAGGTGGCAAAAAAGGTGCTTCATGCCGTCAAAGCTACAGCAAACTGGCAGCCACTACCTTTGCCTGCCTTATCTGGCAAACCATTTCCATTATGCTCAATCGTACCATTGCCCCCGCTATCAAAAATGCCGTCGATTTTTCTTTTCAGTTAAAGCAAACCGAGCAGTGGACGCTGCGCAATGGCGTGCAGGTGTATGCCTTGCCTGCCGGCGAAGAAGAAGTGATGCAACTGGAACTGGTGTTCAAGGCCGGCAACTGCTATGAGCCTGCCAATATGGTAGCCGCGGCTACCAATTTTTTGCTGAAAAATGGCACCAGCAGCCGCACTGCTTTTGAGATCAACGAGCACTTCGATTTTTATGGCAGCTACCTGAACCGGAACTGCTACAACGAAACATCGAACATGACGCTGCACTGCCTGAGCCGCCATGTAGCAGCACTGCTGCCTGTGATCGCAGAACTATTGTCTGATGCGGTGTTTCCGCAGGAAGAGCTGGATATTTTTGTGCAAAACAGCCGGCAGCGCTTGCAGGTAAACCTGCAGAAGTGCGACTTTGTAGCCAACCGCGAAATAGATGCTTTGCTATACGGTATCGATCATCCGTACGGTCGCTACAGCACTTTCGAAGCGCTGGATGCCCTGCACCGCGATCAGCTACTGCCATTTTATAAGCAATACTACCAGCAGGGCGAGTGTGTGCTGTTTGTAGCTGGCAAGCTGCCTGCCAATTTACTAAGTCTGCTAAACGACAGCATAGGACAGCTACCGCTGCGCCCGGCCAATATAAGCCGCTACCAGCCGCAGCCATTGCCGGCTACCCTACCGGTACCCGACCGCCACCTACGATTGGTGAACGATGAAAAAGCCGTGCAAGGTGCCATTCGCATGGCCCGCCATTTTCCCAACCGGCACCACCCCGATTTTCAGGGTGTGGCGGTGCTAAATACTGTATTGGGTGGTTTTTTTGGCAGCCGCCTCATGGCCAATATTCGCGAAGAGAAAGGCTATACCTACGGCATACACAGCTACCTGCAAAACTACCAGCAGCAAACAGCCTGGATGATAAGCACTGAAGCAGGCCGAGACGTGTGCGAAGCCGCCATAGCAGAAGTGTACAAAGAAATGGCGCTGCTGCAGCAAGAACTGATAGACGAAGAAGAGCTGCTGCTGGTGCGCAACTATATGCTGGGCTCTATCCTCGGCGATTTAGACGGCCCTTTCCAGATCATCAACCGTTGGAAAAGCTATGTACTGAATGGCGTGGATGAACAGTATTTCTACAACGCCATAGAAAACATTAAAACGATCAGCGCCCGGCGCCTGCAGCAACTGGCACAACAATACCTGCAACCCGAGCTTTTTTATGAGCTGGTGGTGTATTAGACCGCTGGTACAGTGAGCATAAAATCCCTCAAAAGCGGGATGCAGCAAGCCGTACTTATTTTCATTTTTTGTAATCAGGAGCTGCTGAGGGCCAGGGGGCGCTACTCGTCCATTGCCAAACTTGCAGTAGCTTGTTGCTATGTACAAATTGAAATGCTGCTGGTGGATGCTATGGGGGTGGCTGCTATGCAGTACCTGCCTGCTGGCACAAACTGCCGGGCTGGACAGTCTGAAAAGATTAGCCGACAAAGCATCCAGCGACTCAATGCGGCTGGCCCACCTGAAAGTATACGCCGGCCGCCTGTGTGAATACGACTCTGCCAAAGGCGTGCAGCTTTTTGAAACACTGATCATCGATGCTGAACAGCGGGGCTACCTGCTGCTGGCCGCCGATATGATGCTGGAGCGGGGCATTATTCATTATACCCGTGGCAATTATTTTGCCAGCATTGCCAGCGATGAAGCGACCGAAAAAGCATACCTCAAACTTCCGGAATCGCCCCGGCGAAACTGGGGGCTGGCTGCTGTGCAAAACAACATGGGTATTGCCTACAGCCTTTTCAACGATTTGCCATTGGCGCAGGAGTACTATCAGCGAGCCATCGGACAGTTCGAAAAGCTGAAAGACAGCTCCAGCCTGATCGTCATCTGGTTCAATATGGCTTTTCTCTACATCGACATTCAGGACTGGCAAACAGCTGCCAATTTCTTGCAACGCAGCATAGCGTACTACCGCGCCGACCAACCAACCGTAGATCACAACGCTTACATCCAAAGCCGGGCCAGGCAGTCAGCCATGATGTTTCGGCTACAACGCATACCCGAGGGGCTGCGCATGCTGCAGCAGGCCGATGCTACGCTGGCACGGCACTACTATCCGCTGGCACACATTTACTGCCTCAATGCCCGTGGCGAATACCATGCGGCGCTGGGCCAATGGGCACAGGCACTGCAGCAACACCGGCTGGGCTACCAGCTCAGCCAGCAGTATGCCGACCCCTACTATATAGCCGATGAAGCATGGGCCGTAGGACGTGCTTTCAGTAGCCTCCACCAGGCCGATTCAGCCAAATGGTATCTGCAAAAAGCACTGGAGGTGGCGAAGCAGTATAATTACATGCCCAAGGTGAAGTTTATACTGAAGGAAATAGCTACTGACTTTGCCCGCCAAGGCCAATACCAGCAAGCATGGCAAACAGCTCTGCAACTAGCCAACTATAGCGACACCGTAGTAGTGCGCCAAAACCACAACCGCCTGTTGCTGAATGAAGCCCGCTACAAAAGCCAGCTACAAGGGCAGCGCATTTCTGCATTGGAAAAAACGACGCTGGAACAAAGCATCAGCATCCGCAAAAAAAGCCTGCTGAACTACCTATTGGTGGCAGCCACTGCTGTACTGGTGGTAGTATCGCTGCTGAGCTATCGCAACTACAAACAGAAACAGCTGCTGCAGCAACAGCAAATAGAACAACTGGAAACCGACAAACAACTGCTGGCTGCCGAGGCGCTGATGCGTGGCGAAGAGCAGGAGCGCACCCGCCTGGCCAAAGACCTGCACGATGGATTGGGGGGCATGCTCAGTGGTGTCAAATTTTCATTTCAACACATGCGAGACAATTTGGTAATGACGCCGGACAACCAGGCTGCCTTTGAAAGGAGCCTCGACATGCTGAACAGCTCCATTCATGAGCTGCGCCGCGTGGCCCATAACATGATGCCCGAGAGCCTGGTGAAATTTGGGCTGGATGCTGCGCTGAGCGACTTCTGCAGCAGCGTACACCAGAGCGGCGCACTGCGGGTGCGTTACCAATCGCTGCACCTAAAAGAGGCCAGCCTTAGCCAGCAGCTGGCCATAGCCGTGTACCGTATAGTGCAGGAACTGATTAGCAACATACTGCGCCATGCTGGTGCCACACAGGCACTGGTGCAGGTAAGCCTGCAAAATGATGTGCTACAGATAACCGTGGAAGATGATGGAAAAGGATTTGACACCACAAAAATATCCGACAGCCATGGCATGGGCTGGAGCAATATTCGCAGCCGTGTAGACTACCTGCAAGGAAAAACAGATATTCGTTCTAACCCTGGCGAAGGCACTTCGGTGTTCATTGAACTGAAACCAACATGGCCATAACGCTTTTTATAGTAGACGACCACTACATGGTGGTAGAAGGCATTCGCAGCCTGATGCAAGCCGAGCAAGGTATTGAGTGGATTGGTCATGCTTCCACTGCTGCGTCCTGCCTTGCTTTTCTGCAAAGCCGCCAGCCCGATGTGCTCCTCATGGACATCAACCTACCCGACCAATCGGGCATTGACCTGTGCCAACAAGTAAAAACCTTGTACCCACAGGTGTTTGTTATTGGCCTCAGTACTTTCAATCAGGTCAGCTTTATCCAGAAAATGCTGGACAACGGTGCATCGGGCTACTTACTGAAAAATGCAGGCAGCAGCGAAATAATGCAGGCCATAGATACGGTGATGCATGGCCGCCAATTCCTGAGTATAGAAGCAGCCAGCGTAGTGCGCCAATCGGGCCTGGCCGCGGGCCAGCCGGTACTTACCCGCCGCGAAAAAGAAGTGCTACAACTGATAGCCGAAGGGCTGACCAATACTGAAATAGCAGATCGCCTTTATATAAGTGCCTCTACGGTAGACACGCACCGGAAGAACCTGCTACAAAAACTACAGGCCAAAAACACTGCCGCGTTGGTCAAAATAGCCATGGACCACCAAATGCTTTGATGGCAGAAGCAGCCAGCCATACACGGCTATGGCCGAAACAAACGCACCTATGAATTGGTCGTCCTCTTAGAAGAAAGGACGTCGCCCAAAGCTTTGTGCAGCACCTATTTTTACGGGCAATACTTCAGCTTTCATCCTTCATGAAGAATTTGCCTTCCCACTATCCATTGGGGCCTGCTGGCGTACCGGCGGCTGCGCTACAGCCTTCGGCCAGCTTCAAAGCACAGGTATGGAAGGTACTATTCAGCATCTTCTTTTTTCTTTTATCGTATTTGCTGCTGATAGCCGCCGCCTTGCTACTGGCGCTGTTTTGCGGCTGGCTTGGCATTATGGTCATGGGGGCGGTGGGCAGCTCGCTGGGCCTGGTACTGGGCATTGGCCTCATTGGGCTGGGTGCTATGACCGTTTGGTTCCTGCTTAAATTTTTATTTACCGTCAGCAGGGTAGACACTGCAGATGCCATTGAGCTGACAGCACAGACACAGCCAGAGTTGTTTTCCTTTATACGGCGGCTGGCCGACGAAACCGGCACCCGCTTTCCTAAAAAAATACTGGCTACCCCCGAGGTAAACGCCAGTGTGTTTTATAACTCCAGCTTCTGGAGTATGTTTTTGCCAGTGCGCAAAAATCTCAATATCGGACTGGGCCTTGTAAACGTGCTGAACGTAGCAGAGTTTAAAGCTGTGATGGCGCACGAATTTGGCCACTTCAGCCAAAGCAGCATGAAGCTGGGTAGCTTTGTATACCAGCTCAACCGCATTATTTACAACCTGCTGTACGACAATGATGGCTATGCCAAATTGCTGCAGGGCTTTGCCAATATCAGTGGTATTTTTTGGGTATTTGCCCGGTTGAATGTGCTGATCATAGAACAAGTACAGGCGCTATTGAAACTGCTGTACGCTATGGTAAATAAACAGTACATGGGACTGAGCCGCCAAATGGAGTTTCATGCCGACGCGGTAGCTGCGTCTGTAGCCGGCAGCAACCACCTCATCAGCGCCCTGCACCGTATTGAAATGGGTAGTGCCACCTACAACCAGGTGCTGCAGATGTACAACGAATGGATACCATCGAGCAAAAAAGCGCTGAACGCTTACCCCGACCACATTTATTGCCACCTGCAAATGGCGGGCAAACTGCAAATGCCACTGGGCAAAGATGGCCTGCCGGTGGTACGACACCAGAGCAAGACACAGCATAGCAGCCGCATCGTGTACAATGACCAATGGGCATCACACCCCGACCTGGCTGACCGCGAAGCTCATCTGCAACAACTTAATTGGACGGCACCAGACGCACCTGCACCCGCCTGGACGCTTTTTCGCAATGCCATTGAACTACAACAAGAGGCCACCGACAAGCTATACCGCCAGGTGCAGTGGGAAGGAGCCGTGCAAAACACCCACATAGAACAGTTTATAGAAACCCTGCAAAGCCAGCGCAAACAATACGAACTGCCGGCAGTATACGGCGGCCGCTACGATGGTCGCTTTATCAGTGCGTTTGAAACCCGCCTTACCCTCAGCAACATGGCCAGGCTGGAGCCCGGGCAGCTAACGGCCCTGTTAAGCGAAGACCAGACCAATAAACCCAAACGATACCAGCAAAACGAACAGGACCTGGCGATACTGCAAGCCATTGCCCAGCGCCAGATCGACACCAAATCGTTCGACTTTGACGGGGTAAAGCACAAGGCTGCCGAAGCCGCTGCTGTGCATGAAAAACTGGCCACAGAAAACAAACAACTGCTGAATGAAGTGAACCTGGCTGACCAACAACTATTTGCCCTGGCCGCCAAAAAAAGCGGGCAGCCCGATGAAGTAGCAGAGGCCTACGAACGCTTTTTTAGCCTGTCTGCCGGGTGCGACGCCTTTGCTACCACTGCCCAAACTGTATACCAGCGGTTTGACACCTTGCTGGCCGGCCAGCAAATGAGTGTAGAAGCCGCACAAGACATGGTGAATGCTTTTAAGCAAAAGGAATTGCCGCAGCTGCACAGCGCTTTGCGCCAACTGCTGGCGCAAGCTTTGCTGAATAAATCGGGCACCAAAGTGCTTTCATTTCTTGATAAAGAATATGCCTATTTTTTAGGCGACAGCTTTGCTGATCAGGAGTTGCGAGAGCTGTTTGATGTGCTGCAAGAAGTGCAGGCAGAGCTGACAACATTGCGATTTGAGCAATACAAAGCGCTGCTGCAACAGCAGGTAGGTTGGCTGGGGCTGGCGGCCTGATAGCAGCCATGGCGCATAACTGTTGGTGCCCACGCCGGTAGCGCAGGCGAGGTGGTAAACCCGGCCAACAGCTTTTTTGTAGTGAAATACAACAACGCCGAGTGTAATGGATAGCCGCATCGCCGGTATTGGTGGCTTAGCTGTTCCCTTTCTCCTTCTGTTCGTTTTCGCCACTTTGAATAGTGCGGGTATCCATGCCACTGCTGCTGTGGTACGCAGACCGCCTCGCCCATTCTGCCATTCTCCGTCTTTCATCTCCCTGTTTCAAGGGATGTCCGTCTTTAGAAACGAGGGGTACATTAGCCGCTGACCAATCCTTTGCTCACCAGGCCTGGCTGTACGGTACCGTTACCACGTTATTACAAGCACAGCGCCTGACGCCAGCAGTGTGGTGTATCGCATACAAAAGCTGCTCTAAAAATTGGAGCTGCGTGCCACGCCATGCATGGTACCCACGAAACGAAAACACCAAATGCATTAATTATGAAAGGACTTCAACCCTCTTTTTTGTTTCGTTCCAGCGTACTGGTCGCTGGTATGCTATTTGGCCATGTGGCAGTGGCACAAAATGTGGGCATTGGCACCGCCAGCCCCATGGCACGCCTGCATGTGGCCGATAGCAATGTACTTTTTACCGGTCCGCTGAATGTGCTGTCCAATACTTCGGCCAATCCGCCCGTGCAGGGGCCCGGCGCCCGGCTCATGTGGTATCCACAAAAAGCAGCTTTCAGGGCAGGTCTGGCATTTGGCTTTCAGTGGGACAAAGACAGTATGGGCATTATGAGCGTAGCGCTGGGCAACAGTACCAAAGCCAAAGGCGAATCGGCCTTTGCTGCCGGCGCCGGTAGCAGTGCCAGTGGCGATAGGGCTACTGCCCTGGGCGAGTTTACCGAAGCAAGTGGCATCGGCGCTTTGGCTGCCGGCACACGTGCCGAGGCATTCGGCCGCAATGCAGTGGCCCTTGGATCGTTTAACACAGCCAGCGCCGACTATGCCGTGGCCTTGGGCACCTTTAGCCAGGCCAGCGGCTTCGCTTCCTTTGCTTTCGGGCAGCAGGCTATCTCCAGCAACAATACATCCATTGCGATGGGCATCAGCACCGTTGCCAGCGGCTTTGCCAGCATTGGCCTTGGCCAAAATGCCGTTGCCAGTTCGCAAGGGGCGGTAGCTATTGGTACCGATACCCGCTCTGCCGCATTTTACAGCACCGCCATCGGCTACAAATCGCAGGCCCTGTCCGATTTTTCTGTGGCCGCCGGTTATGAGGTAAGGGCCCGATCATTTGGCAGTATTGCCTTGGGCCAGCTCAATGATACCCTTGATGTGGTGACGCCGGGTTTCAGCCAGCCTACCGATCGGCTGTTTCAGCTGGGCAATGGCACCGTGTCAGGCCGTAGCAATGCTATCACCGTACTGCGCAATGGCCAAACCGGCATTGGCACCGTACAACCGACCGCACTATTGCATGTGGCAGGCAGCTTTAGGCTGCAAAATGGTACCGAAGGCCCCACCAAGGTACTCACAAGCGACGCCACCGGCACGGCCACCTGGGCCGAACTGCCGGCTATCTTGTATGCATGGTCTGCCAATGGTACCACCCTGTACAATACTTTCGGTGGCAATGTAGGCATAGGCACCAGCAACGCCACACAACGGCTGGAAGTGGTAGGCGGCCCCAGCTCTAATGCCACCAAAGTAGTGATTGCAAACAGGGGAGGCTTTGGCCCGGCAGCGCTGGAGTTCGTCAGCGATTATGGCTTTGGCAGCCAGTGGCGCCCCGGCTATATCCAGAGCGGCGACAATGGCAACTTTACCGGCCGGCTGGAATTTTTTACCAACGGCAGCGGCCCCACCAATTTGTATGGTGCGGTAAAAGCCATGGAGCTGCGCAACGGCGCATTGCTCACCGCCACTGGCAGCGTCGGCAGCTTTAGCGACGAACGCCTCAAACAAAACATTGCCCCGTTTACCGATGGACTCAATGTCATTCGCCAGATCAATCCCGTACAATTCAACTACAAAGCCAATGCACCCTTTGCCAGCACCGAAGCGCAAATTGGCATACTGGCTCAAGAGCTCGAAAAAATTGCGCCTTACATGGTGCACCAAACCACCGACGGACAGGTCAACGATTTGCGATGGGTGAACCAGCAGGCCTATATCTTTTTGCTCATCAATGCCATTAAGGAGCAGCAAGTGCAGCTGCAAGAAGCCCTAAAAAAAGTACAACAGCTGGAACAGAAAATGAGCAGTTTCACGCTTCAAACACGCTAGCGCAAGGCATTGACAGCGGCTGCTTGGATAGCAGCCAGCAGCAGCAACAGCCCGCAGCCACACACACCTGCACGCCTGCTGCGCCGTACGAACAACTTTGCAAGGCTGCCAGCAGGCACTACCCGCTCGGTGGGTATGGCAGGCTGCCACGGCGCCAATGGCGGCACCGCTTT
>JALOMC010000414.1 GCA_025455665.1 Chitinophagaceae bacterium
GATATCATTTTTGCCCTGCAAGACGAAGCCTTTGACCGCAGCCAGGGACTGCACAGCATACCGGCTGCGCTGGGCACCGCCCGGGCCCTGCGGGTAAGCCGGCTGCTGCACCTGCTAAGCGCCGGCTGCGTGCTGGCAGCTGGCTGGTACGGGCAGTTTGGCTGGCTGTACTGGGTAGGCGCCGCCGGCTTTTGCGCCATGCTGCTGTACCAACACAGCATTGTAAAGCCCACCGACCTGAGCCGGGTAAACCTGGCCTTTATGACCGCCAACGGCATTGCCAGCGTGGTGTTTGCCGTGTTTGTGATTGCTGATTTGTTTTTGTAAAACCACCCCGACACCATGCCCCGCATTCTGGCCCTCGACTATGGCACCAAGCGTACCGGCATTGCCGCTACCGATCCGCTGCAGCTGATAGCCACCGGCCTTACCACGGTGCCCTCGGCGCAGCTGCGCAGCTGGCTCACCACCTATTTTGCCGCCGAGGCCGTAGAGCGGGTCATCATTGGCATGCCACTATCCCTGGATGGCAGCCCCACCGATGCTACCAAGCCGGTAAAGGATTTTATTCGCCTGTTTAAAAAAGACCACCCCACGATGCCGATAGAAACGGTGGACGAAGCCTACAGCAGCCGGCTGGCCGTGCAGGCGCTGGTGGCTTCGGGGGTAAAAAAGAAAGATCGCCGCGAAAAAGGCCGGGTAGATGAGATGGCCGCTACCCTGCTGCTGCAGGAGTACTTGGCACAAAAGGGCTAATTTCGCCCCCACTTAACTGGTAAAAAATAGCGGCTCCACGCCTGGCCAGCCTGCTGCAAAAGCGGCGCCGGTACACAGCCTTTCTTTTTGAATATGATACTACCCATTGTAGCCTACGGCTCGCCCATTCTTCGCGAAGTAGCCAAAAATATTACGCCCGACTATCCCAACCTAAGCCAGCTGATAGCTGATATGTGGGAAACCATGTATGCCAGCAATGGCGTGGGCCTGGCTGCGCCGCAAATCAACCGCAGCGTTCGCTTGTTTACGGTCGATAGCCAGCAGATCATCGATAACCTGGATGAAGAGGAAAAGGCAGAGTACGAAGGCGACGAAGGCATCAAGGCTACCTTTATCAATGCCAAAATCGTGCAGTACGATGGCGATGAATGGCCCTACAACGAAGGCTGCCTCAGCATCCCCAAAGTGCGGGAAGACGTGCTGCGTCCCGAAACCATTACCATTGAGTACGTAAACGAACATTTTGAACCGCAGCGCCAAACGTTTTCAGGCGTCACCGCCCGTGTGATCCAGCACGAATACGACCACCTCGAGGGTAAGTTGTTCATCGACTACCTGAGCCCGCTGAAGCGCAAGCTGCTCAAAAGCAAGCTGCTCGATATTTCCAAAGGCAAGGTGCGCATGGACTACCGGATGACGTATCCTAAATAAACATCGGGCGGTTCGGCGATGCAGGCGTTGACCTTGCGGTTTCAGTTGGCAATTTGCAGTAAGCAATTTGCAAGAGGTGGTCGTTGTGGTTGATGGCTACTCTCCTCGTATTCTTCCGCCTCTACCTTGCCCTCGGCCTCGTCCTCCATTTTGCCCTCCGCCCCCTACTCCAGCCTATCAACTATCTTTGCGGCTCTTCAACACAACCTATGGATTTACAACAACTCACGGCTATTTCTCCTGTGGATGGCCGCTATCGCCGGCAGGTAAGCCAGCTGGATGAATATTTTAGCGAATATGCCCTCATCAAATACCGGGTGCTGGTAGAAATTGAATACTTCTTTTTGCTGGCCGACCGGAAGTTTTTTAAGCTGAGTGCCAAGGCCCGTGCTGCGCTGCGCCAGGTGCTGGAAGAGTTTAGCCTGGAAGATGCACAAGCCATTAAAGAGATTGAAAAAACGACGAACCACGATGTAAAAGCCGTGGAATATTTCATCAAACAGAAGCTGGAAACCACCGACGCCGGCGCCGTTGCTAAAGAGTTTGTACACTTTGGCCTTACCAGTCAGGATGTAAACAACACCTCTATTCCACTACTGTGGAAGAATGCGATGGAGTATGAATTTTTGCCGGCTCTCATCAACCTGCAAACCAAACTGCATGAGCTGGCGCTCAGCTGGAAAAACATTCCGCTGCTGGCCCGTACGCATGGCCAACCGGCCAGCCCTACCCGACTGGGCAAGGAAATCATGGTGTTTGTAGAACGCCTCGACAATCAGGTACAGCTGTTCAGCTATATACCCTATGCAGCCAAGTTTGGCGGTGCTACGGGCAACTTTAATGCGCATCACATTGCTTATCCGAAAACCGATTGGGTAGCGTTTGCCAATCATTTTGTAGAGGAGATACTGGGCCTGCAACGCATGCAGTTTACTACGCAGATTGAGCACTACGATAGCCTGGCGGCACACTTCGATGCCATCAAACGCATCAATAATATTTTGATTGATCTGTGCCGCGATATCTGGACCTATATCAGCATGGATTACTTCAAACAAAAAACCAAAAAGGGTGAAGTAGGCAGCAGCGCCATGCC
>JALOMC010000415.1 GCA_025455665.1 Chitinophagaceae bacterium
GGCATAAACTGCTGCATGAGGAAACGATGCAATGTTTGCCGCGATAAGCCGAGTGTTTTCAGTAATTCAATATCGGGGCGGCTGGCCGCGATAGTGAGCTGGATAAACAGGCTGAATACCAGCAACCCAAACAGCAGCATGACCACGCCGATGCCACCTACTATTCCCACAATCCAATTGACAATGGTACGCACCTTGCTGAAGCGGGTTTTGTCGGCATTGGTGCGCCATCCACGATCGGTAAGGTACTTTACCAAAGCCGGATCACTGGGATCCTGTGTTTTGAGCACGATGCGGGTAGCTAGCCGCTGCTGCTGATAGCCAAACTGTTGGTTGGCCCAATCCATAAAAGATTGTGGAATGAGGATGGAATTGAGCCGGTCGGATGCGCCCACAATATGGCCCACCCACTCTGCCTGGCGATCTTGCCCTTTTACTACCACCCGCAGCGGCAGCAGCTGCAGTGCCTCCATCGACAGTTGTGGCAGGTTTTGCTGGCTCATGGCCATGCCCGTATTGTACAGGTCTATAAAAAAAGAAGGAATGATAACCGGCAAATCACGCTGGCCCGGCTCCCATTTCCAGCCGTCGGATTTTACATCGATGAATTCATCGGGTACACTTTCGAAATAGGCATCGGTATAAAATGGGAACGCATCACTGTAGCTGCTCACATTCACCGAAAAGTTGGACGACGCCAATTGCCCCACTTTTTCGGCAAAAGGCTGCTGGCGCAGGCTATCAATTTCGGCAGCGGTAAATGCACTCAGCGCCTTGTTGCTTTGCCGGGCAGCAGTTACCTGCTTGTTGATTACCAAAAAATCGGCGGTCTCATTTTCATTGCGCTTGCCATGCAGCAGCTCGTTGAAGTTGAGAAAGGTTTGTACCGCCAACAAAATGAAAAACACGGCTACGCCCATGCCAATGGTACCCATCAGGAAGCGAAACCGGCCAACGCCGGCGCTGATCAATTTTCGCAGCAGGGGCTGTATGCTATGCGAGGCGGCGGGTGTCATAAGTGCAGCTGCTGGGTGTATGGAAAATGGTCGTCGTCGTCGAGATCGGTAAGAATGAAGCCTGCCTGGCGCTGGCGGCACTCGGCTGCTATAAGGGTAGCGGCGCGGGCAGTGTTGGCTTTGTCGAGGTGGCTGAAAGGCTCATCCATGAGTAGCAGTTGAAAGGGCTGCATCAGCGCCCTGATGATGGCGATGCGCTGTTGCTCGCCGTAGCTGCAGGTAGCGGCCTGCTGCTCCAGCACATGCTGCACGCCCAGTTCGGCCGCCATTTCATCTACCCGGCTGGCCGGGTGCAGGGCAGTGGGGGTCATGCGGCGTTTCAGCTCTATGTTTTCGCGGGCCGTAAGGTGGCCAAACAGCCGCAGATCCTGAAACACGACCGACAGCTGCTGCTGCCGCATGGCCGACAGGGCATCATCGCTCAGGCTGTTGGCCGGTGCCTGGTTGTACAGTACTTGCCCGCTGTAGTCTTTGCGCAGCTGCCACAGTATGTGTATCAGCGTGGTTTTGCCACTGCCACTGGGTGCCCGTAGTTTGGTCCAGTGGGAGCCCCCCAGCTCCACCTGTGTGTTCCACACATCAGAGGGGCGGGCCAGTATTTTTTCCCGGATGGGTGTGGGTACTACCTGCTGTAGGGAAATGATCATGAGGATACAAATAAACAGCCCTGCTGGCGGCTTTGTGCCAAAAAACAATGCGCAGCTAAAAAAAGTTGCCATCGCTGTGCTGAGCGATGGCAACCCATATAAAACCTTGAGAAAACAGTTACTCTTTAGGGGCGGCTTCGGCCGGCGGGTTTACCTCTTGTATCATGGCATTAATCATGGCTTCATCGGCCTTGTCTTTGGCCTTCACTTGCTCTGCTATGTACATCAGGTATTTTACCAGGGCGCTCAGCGAGTTTTTGCCGCCGCTCACCATCACTTCGCCTTTGCTGGCTACCTTCTTGCCATCGAAGTTGCTGCCATTGAACCATATTTCGCCAAACACCTCTTTCGAGCGGGCCAGTATGTTGCGGGTGTACACGTCGTTTCCGTCGATGACGCCTTCGGGTATGGCTTTGAGGATGCCGGGTGTATTGATGTAAAACAGCATGCTTTGGTTGTTTACATTAGCAGCTACCGGCTCTGCCAGTTTGGCTCCTGCTTTGCCCGATGCGTAGCCGGCATATACAGCACTATCGTTGCTGATGACCAGCAGATCGCCCTCAATACCTGCGTAGATACCTTGTGCACCTACTTCGGCGGCCGGCACTATGCGGTTGCCCTGGCGCACCAGCATTTGCTGCTTTTCGGCCAGGCCCAGCAGCTTGTCAAACGCTGCCTTATCGCCAATGCGGGCTGCTACTACCAGCTTGCCTACCGGCATCCAATTCATACTCGAAAGAGCATCTTTACCGGCATCCATCTGCTTCATTTCAAAATCGCTGAAGATGACAGCAAAATCGCCTTTAAAGGCCTTGCTTACTTCATCCATATTGGTGCCTGTTTCGGCGGTGGCCAT
>JALOMC010000416.1 GCA_025455665.1 Chitinophagaceae bacterium
CGTGGTCACTCCATGGTGCTGTTTCTTTTTGTTACTATTTTTTGTGAAGTCAGCAGCTGTATTTCATGGCATCGACGGTGGCGACGCTCCGTTCATCTGCCTGCCACTTGGCAGCATTGCCCACCACAGTATTCAGCATCGGTTACTGCGCTGTCGGCATGGCTGTTTGGCAGGTTTTATCAGCGTTGCCCAAACTGTACCAGGTATTGCGTAGGTGCCAGGTGGCTTTCAAACTGCAACAAAGTGTGGTAGCGTTTACCGTTTAGCGAAGCCGAATCGCAGATGTAGAAGGCGGCACTGTCTTTCAATACTGATTGGCGTAAAATTTCATTTCGGCGTGTCGCAATCAAAAAGCTCATGCCATCAAAATTGCCATGATCGGCACCGGCCAGCAGGTACAGCGGGCGGCCTTTCGTGTATTGCACAATGCTATCGGCCTTGGCCACCGCCATGCGGTCGTAGGCGCCGCGGTTGTCTATCACAAACCAGTTGAACCCCATTCGAAGTACACCCAGGGCCAGCGCCAGGTACACCAGGCGCCAGCTGGCATGCCTGTACATAAACCAGGCGGTCACAAGGCAGGCGATGCCTATCAGCAGCGCTTTGGCCCAGTAGGCAGGCAGGTGCTGTATTTGCGGCACAAACGGAATGGCGAATGCGCCCAGCCCTATAAGGGCAATGAGCGAAATAAAAATCCATTCAGGAATGCGGCGCTGCCATTGCCACTGGCTGGTTTGTGAAATGAACACCCACACCAGCACCGTAATCAGCAGCGGCAAAAACGGAAACAGGTAGCGGGCATACACTTCGGGGCTGCTCCAGTAAATGATGAAGTTGGCCAAAAAGGCCCAGGCATTGAAAGCGATGAACCGATTGCTACCCAGCACAGCCCCTATTTTTTTGCGCAGCAGCGCCACTACCAGCAGCAGCCACGGCGCAAAGTGGTACAGCATTTCAAACGGGTAGGTCAAGAAGTGCAGAATGGTTTGCCACACGCCGAATTTCACCACCGTACGGTCGGTACTTTCCGATAGCAGGCGGGTAAATACCTGCTCGTAGGTCACGCCGGGGTTGCGCTGAAAATAAAAAAAGTAGTAGCTGCCAATGCCGGCGAAGAACAACGCAATGGAAGCAATGTGCGCCCATGAAAACAGGAGCAGAAAGCGCCGGTTCATGATGCAGTATACCAGAAGTGTAATGGCCAGGCAAGCAGGGCCGGGCAGCCCTTTCAGCATATAGCCAATGATCCCCAGCACATACGGTATCAAAAACATGCGCCAGTATTGCTGCTTTTCACCGAATATGAAAATCAGCATCATCATGGCGTAGGTCACCAGCGCAAATGTGAGATCAATTAACCCAAACAGCGTATCGTAGATGAGTGCCCGGCCGTTGGTAGCAAAAGCCAGTGCGGCTACCAGCGCCGTCATGTGGCTACCGGTAAAGCGCTGCACCCAGCGCAGCATTAGCACACAAATAGCGGCCAGCGCCAGTATCACCGGCAGGCGAAATACAAACAGCGAGTAGCTGCCGCTGGCTTTGAAGCCGGCTGCCAGCAGCCAATTATACAGTGGCGGTTTGTTGAAATAGTATTCGCCATTGATGGTGGGCGTCAGGTAGTCGCCACTGATCATCATTTCGGCGGTCACCAGTGCCCGGCGGGCTTCATCGCCGCGGGTATCCAGCGGTATGTGGCCCAGCGGTACCAGGTAGGCCAGTAGCACCACACCCATCATGAGCAGGAAGACACGTTGGTAGCTGGCGTTGGAATGTACTTGCATAGTGCAGCAGCATGCAGCAGGCATGCGGGGGCGAAGATAATGCGGCCAGCCAGCTGCGGCACAGCGCTTGGGTGCTATTCAATATTTGGGGCAGCTGCTTGCATGTAAGTGGCCAATGAAGGGCGAATACTGAACAGCAGCCAGTAAAGCGGTCCGTTTGTTGGATGCCGTCGGTATTTGGCTGCAGGCAGGGCTATGCGGCCCGGTGCCTGTATTTTTGCGCCTTCTTTGGAATAAAAAACACCGTAAGCAATGGAGCAGGTAAGACTAAGTGCGTTGGCCGAAAGCATGCAGGGCAGCGAAATAGTGAAGCTGGGAAATGCCATCAGAGAGCGAAAGCGCCTCGGCGAAACCATTTACAATTTTACCATCGGCGATTTCGAACCTGCTGAGTTTCCCATTCCGGCCGGGCTGGAGCAGGCCATCGTAGAAGCCTACCAGCAGCGCTACACCAGCTACCCGCTGGCAGATGGCGAGCTGGACCTGCGCCAATCCATTGCCGGCTTTTACAAGCGCATGCTGGGGCTGGACTATAGCGTAAACGAAATACAGGTAGCCAGCGGCGGCCGCCCCCTCATTTACACCATTTTTAAAACACTGGTAAATGCCGGCGACAAGGTGATATACGCCGTACCCAGCTGGAACAATAACCACTACAGCAACCTGACCGAAGCGCAGCACTGCGTGGTAGAAGCTACAGTAGAGAACCACTTTATGCCTACTGCCGAGCAACTTGCAGCGCTGCTATGCCTGTGCACGCCGCAAAACCCCACCGGCACTACGCTGCCCAAAGCCGAGCTGGAAAAAATATGCGAGCTGGTGCTGGCCGAAAATGCCCGCCGTGGCGCTGGCGAAAAAAAGCTGTACGTACTGTTTGATCAGATGTACTGGACCCTCACATTTGGCGACACAGAGCACCACAACCCCGTAAGCCTGGTGCCAGCCATGAAGGACTACACCGTGTTTGTAGACGGCATCAGCAAATGCTTTGCTGCCACGGGTGTGCGGGTAGGCTGGAGCGTGGGCCCCGAGGTGGTGATCGCCAAAATGAAAGCCATTTTGAGCCACGTAGGTGCCTGGGCACCCATGGCCGAACAAAAGGCTACCGCTAGGTTTTTGAATCAGCAAGACCTGATTGATCATTATCTCGAACATTTCAAAGCCGACATTCAGTATCGGCTTGATGCCATTTACAACGGGCTGATGGCGCTGCAGCAGAAAGGGTACGCAGTAGATGCCGTAGCACCACAGGCAGCTATTTACCTCACCATTCGTTTTCAGCTGGTGGGCCGCACCAAAGCCGATGGCACCGTACTGGCCGATCAGGCAGCGGTGACCCAATACCTGCTGGAAGAAGCCGGCCTGGCCATTGTACCGTTTTACGCCTTTGGTGCCGACCGCAGCAGCAGCTGG
>JALOMC010000417.1 GCA_025455665.1 Chitinophagaceae bacterium
CAACCCGGCTACGTACTGCGGCTTCTTTACCGAAATACGGCAGCTGTTTGCCAGTGTGCCCGAAGCCAAGATTCGTGGCTACCAGCCGGGGCGTTTTTCATTCAACGTAAAGGGTGGCCGCTGCGATGTATGCGAAGGCGGGGGCATGCGGGTGATAGAAATGAACTTTTTGCCCGATGTGTATGTGCCCTGCGAAAAATGCCAGGGCAAACGCTACAACCGCGAAACGCTGGAGATACGCTACAAAGGCAAAAGCATATCGGACGTGCTGGATATGACCGTGGAAGACGCCGTAGAGTTTTTTCAGGCCGTGCCATGGCTGTACCGCAAAATAAAAGTGCTGCAGGATGTGGGCCTGGGCTACATCACGCTGGGGCAAAGTGCCGTGACGCTGAGTGGTGGCGAGGCACAGCGGGTGAAGCTGGCAACTGAACTGGGCAAGAAGGATACCGGTAAAACTTTTTACATACTGGATGAGCCCACCACTGGCGGATCACATCATTGATCTGGGGCCCGAAGGCGGCAGCGGCGGCGGGCAAATACTGTTTGAAGGCACACCGGAAGAACTGGTGAAAGTGAAGGGAAGCCACACCGGCAAATACTTGAAAATGGAGATGGTGTAATTTGTATTGGCAGCCAGCCACTATATTTGGATAGCCGTGGGCAGGTGCTTTTTTATAAAACAACAGCGAACCGGCAGCGGAAGACAGAAAAAAAACAAAGACGATGAAGGCATTGATGCTTGCATTTCCTGGTGGCGCCGAATGGTTGCTGTTGTTTTTTGTACTGGGTATTTTGGTAGCTTATTTCGCCCTGATATTGCAGCTATGGCGCCGCCCCGATGTACCAACGAATGAGAAACTACTCTGGACCATCCTCATCCTCATGGCACCGCTGCTCGGTGTAATCATTTATGCGCTGTTTGGCCGGCGCCCATCTGCCATCAACCGATCTGTCAGGCAGTAAGCAGTTGTGTGATCTTCATCACAGTCTGAAGTGGCCAACTGTGGCGGGTGATAAGCGCCATGGTTACAGGCGGGCATTACTTTAACCAGCACTTGGGTGAAATAGCCAAACTACCGCCAAGGGTCGGCCAGTAGTTTTTGGATTGCCTCGCATCTGCGCAACTTTGTGTGTACAACAGCATTAGCAAGCATCATGAAAAACATGACCAGTAAACTATTAGGCCTGCTGCTACTGATAGCCATGGGCATAGTAGCCTATACCGTGGGCAAGCACATGGGCAGCAAAGACACCGATACTAAACTCATCAACAACCACTCATTTGTAAAAAACATCATAGAGCTGGCAAGCCTGCAGGTAAGCGGCACCACCACCTTTAAAAGCACCAATGCCGATACCGACGGCGGCTTTTGGGCAGGCATCAAAAATGCACTGGCCGAAAACACAGCAACCCTCACCGTGCCGTACACTGCCAAGTATGGCGTAGCCATGGCTGATAGCAACTTGCAGATAAGCATCAAAGACAGTGTGGTGCAGCTGAGTTTGCCGGCTACCCAACTACTCAGTTTTGAGCTACACATGGACAGGATGGAAACCAGTACCCGCAAAGGCCTGCTGGTATTGGAAGACGATGAGTATTTCCAGGCGTTTCAGAAAAAGCTGTACGCCGATGCCCGCACACAGCTGGCTGCCAATAGCAGCTACCTGCGGCAAAGCCAGGCCCGCATTGAGCAAATACTGCAACAATACTATCAGCCGCTGGGGCTGAAGGCGGTATGTGTGTTTAAGTAAAAGGAAGGCTTGTTTCAAGCATCATGGCGCCTCACTCGTCAGCAGCATGGGCATGTGGTCAATTCCATCTTCATCGTACACAGGGCCGCACTGTACAAAACCCAGCGATTCATAAAACGAACGGAGGTAGCACTGCGCCCCGATTTTGATGGGCTGCTGCCCCCACAACTGGTGCAGCGCCTCTATGCTTTGCTGCATCAGCAGCCGGCCAATACCCATGCCACGAGCCTGCGGCGAACTGACCACGCGGCCAATGGAAGGATAGTCATCATACGCTACGCCCACCGGTACCAGCCGCGTATATGCCAGCAGTTCACCAGCCCCGAAGCCCAGTAAATGATAGCAATACTGGTCTTTATTATCCATGTCTAAAAACACACAATTTTGCTCCACTACAAATACCTCGCTACGCAGCCGTAGCAGTGCATATAGCTGATCGTTGGTAAGTTCATGAAAGGGTGCCAGCACCCAGGTCAGTTCGGTCATCCGGCGTATTTTGGCGCTTGCAAATAACCGATTTCGGCACAAATAGCCGCCACTCCATTTTTTCGATCATGCCAGCCTGCCGCATCAGCCCGCTTGTACAATTGCAGCAATGCAGCATCAGCCGCGGTGGCCAGCTACTCATTGGCCACCTGAGCCTGACACTGATGCCGGGTGAGCACCTCGCCATCACGGGCGCCTCGGGCACTGGCAAAACCAGCCTGCTGCAGGCCCTGCTGCAGCGCTTGCCCATGGCTGGCCACCTACACATAGCCACAGCGGCGCAGCCCATTGCCTTTGTGGCACAGATTCATCAGTTCAAAAACCGGCGCAATACAGATGAACTGTACTACCAGCAGCGCTATCACGCCCACGATGCAGACGATGCCATGACGGCTGCCGAGTGGATAGGCTACGACCGCCAACAGGTACTGGCCGCCATGCCCACCATAGCGCCACTGCTGGATAAACCGCTGGTGCAGCTAAGCAATGGCGAGCACAAAAAAGTACAGCTGGCACGGGCACTGGCTGCTTCGCCGCGTTTG